>JBKDAC010000547.1:0-5324 GCA_046316515.1 Sandaracinobacter sp.
TCACGCGGATCAAGCACAACGCGCTTTGCCTGTTGCCATTCTTTGAGTGTGAAGCTGGTTGGATCGCGAATCTTTGGATTCTCAAATCCCTTTGGCATCGCCCAGCCATTTTCGAGATAGATTTGTTTGGAAAGGTTGTTCAGCTTCGCGGCAACGCGCCGACTTGATTTCCGTTTGCAGGTCTTGGCGTTCTTTGAGTTGAGCAGTGATAAGGCCGTGCCGTTCAGTGCGGTCTCGTTCTTTCGCGAATTGCACTTCAAGCTCATTTTGCTTGCGCACTTTGAAGTAACGACCCGTCATGAAATCCCAAACGCCAGCCCAGCCTTTGCGCGTGCGGTTTGATCGTTCGCGCTGTTCAGTCTCCCAACATTCTTTGATCTTGGCATCAAATTCTTTTCGCGCGGTTTGGTGTGCGTCGGTCAATTTTTGCCTTTGATCTTTTAGTGGCTTCATGGCGTTGATAGCCATGCGTTTGGCTTCAGCGATATAGGATGACAAACGTGGCGCGATCTTTTCACCGATCAGCGCCTTGGACTCGATGTCGCTGCGAAGTTGGTTCGTATCACCCAGCTTTGCGTTGACCTCTTTTGTCTTGCCGTCGATCAGCCGTGAGAGTGCAAACGGTTCGCCATCAAGTGTGAGCACGACATGACCACGACGATCACCTCGCGCAAGGTAAAGCCCGCGCTCTTCAAGTGCATGCGTAAAAGCAGACACTCCGTCAGATCGCTTCCAGCAATCTTGCACAGCGGATTTAAGTTCGCGCGGATCAATCCCGACGCGCTTTGCCTGTTGCCATTCTTTGAGTGTGAAGCTTGTTGGATCGCGAATCTTTGGATTCTCAAATCCCTTTGGCATCGCCCAGCCATTTTCGAGATAGATGTCCTTCGCGAGGACTTGCAGCTTATTCTTGAAGAACGGCATATCAATCGCCGTCATGGTCTGAGCGTTGATGCGCGACCAGACGGCGTGGCAATGGCGACGGCCCTCCTTTTCATGGAAGACGATAACGCGCGGCTGACCAGTGAGGCCGAGCCGCTCTTCGATATCCGAAATGGCTTTCTCGAATGTCTCGACGCGCACGGATTCGTGCGCGGGTGGACTGAGCGACATTGAAAACAAATATCGCTGGCACTTCGTCCCACGCGCCGCCGCATAGGCTTCGTTCATCGCGCCCATCACGGAGTCGGAAATGAACCCCGACACTTCATGAATCTCGACATGCTCATTCTCTTCGGCTTTCAGCAAATGCGCGCCGAGTTGACGACCACCGCTGCGCTTGGAGGCTTTGAAGATCATAGCCGCGCATCCAGATCGAGAGCCTCGATCAAAAGTTGCCGCATTCGTGTGACTTCCTGCACCGCCGTTAGCAGCGCTTCCTCTGTCTCAGGGGTGACAGGAAGGCTGCCCGTGTTTGCGGCCTTGGCGAGCTGGTTCACATTGTTAGCCAATCGCGATTGACCAAGCATCGCCAAGAGCTGCGCAAGCGCGCGATGATCCTTCACCGGAAACTTGCCCCGACGACGCGGAGCAATCCAATCAGGATCAAGTAGGCGTGAACGGATATAGCCCCCGAGTGACATACCGGCGGCATCGGATTCAATCTTTGCGCGTTCTTCGAACGTCAATCGCAACGAGAAGGGAGGTGGACGACGATCAACCATGACCGACCTCCACAGCTTCATCGTCTCTCACTCTGACCTTTGGGCTGCGATCCGTCGGACGCGGCGGACGCCGCACCGATAGATCGACACCGATGATGTTATCAGACGGCGATTCTTTGGGTTGAGCTTTTGAAGATTTGACCTTGGCGGAAGGCGCATTGCCATTGGCCGGTGGGGTATCAGAAGCGATTGACGTATGGCTAAGAGCGTGGTTCCACTCCGCTAACACCTTGAAGAGAAGTTTCGAACTTTCTCCTCCAAGGTGCGCCATTCATTTTCGGTTCATGTTTGAAAGCCGCAGCCTGAATTCGGGTTGGTCGGCCGTCTGCTGCCGCAGCTTCAACGAAGCCTAACATCGTCGGCCGCACAGGTGCCCGCGCCCCGAGGGCTCTGCGGCAGGCTGACGCACCGCATATCATCCTACTTGGAAACGCCATGTGGCCGTGGAATCTATTCTGTGGGTCACAAATATTTTGGTGCGTAGAGATATGATGGCTCCTCTGTTCCGAACAGAAGCGATGCAATTCGCCGGGAATCGCATCCCCGGGACGGTCGTCATTTCTTCGTCTGTCCGCATGTGGATATTAACTGGATTTATCGCTGCTGTTGTTGTCGGCGCACTCATATTTGCGATCAATGCCTCCTATGCTCGTTCCGAGCAAGTTCCAGGTGCCGTTTCCTCCAGGATGCCATTGGCCAAGGTGATGGCTCCTCGCCCCGGCCTCGTCACCGAGATGCTGGTGGAGGAGGGGCAGACTGTCGAGAAGGGGCAGGTTCTCGCCCGCTTGCGCATCGAACAGGCGAACCTGGATGGGCAGGGCGCCGCGAGCGCCAGCCTGCGCTCCCTCGACGAGCAGCGTCAGCTGGCCGCCGAGCAGATGGCGCTTGAAGGGCGCCGTGTTGCCGCCGAGCGGGCGCGCCTGACGGCTCAGATGACATCCGCGGCGCGGCAAATGGCAGACCTGGACGCGCAGATCGCGATCCAGAGGGACCTTGTCGCATCGACACGGGTGGCAGTCGATCAGGCGGAAGCGCTGATTGCCAAGGGGTTCATGACCCGTTCGGGGCTGGAACAGCGACGTTAGGAATGGCTCGCGTCGACGCAGGCTGCCAGCCAGCTGTCGCGCTTCCGCAACGAGCTTGAGGGCCAGGTTGCAGCAGCGCGGGCCGAACTTGCCCGAATGCCGGTGGAAAGCGCTGCCGCCATCACGCAGCTGAAGGCCAGCATGGCACAGCTGGAGATGGCTTCCGCCCAGCAGGCCGGCGAGAAGGGCTATCAGATCACGGCGCCGATCAAGGGGCGCGTGACTGCTGTGCAGGCTGCATCCGGGCGGTTTGCCGACGGTCGGGTCCCGCTGCTTACCATCGTGCCCGAAGGCGCAATCATGCGCGCCGAGCTTTACGCCCCGTCAAGGGCCATGGGCTTTGTCCAGCCCGGGCAGGAGGTGCGCGTGATGTACGACGCCTTCCCCTACCAGAGGTTCGGCAGCTTCGCCGGCAGGGTCGAACAGGTCAGCCGAACGGTCATCGCGCCCGGCGAGGCCGACGCTCCGCTTCAGCTGACCGAGCCTGTCTACCGCATCCGCGTGGCACTGCCGCAGCAGGGCGTGCCCGCCTATGGCGGAGTCGCGCCGCTTCAGCCGGGCATGACGCTGAAGGCCAACATCGTGCTGGAACGCCGCAGCTTTCTGCAATGGCTGCTTGATCCCATCATGGCCGTGCGGAACCGGGCATGACGTCCGTTGCCCTTCCATTGAACTTCACCGGTTCGCGGCGAACGCCCGTTATCCACCAGGCTGAGGCAGCCGAGTGCGGACTGGCGTGCCTTGCGATGGTGGCAGGCCATCACGGCTACAAGGTCGATCTGGCAACACTGCGCCGCCGCTTTGCCCTGTCGCTGAAGGGCACGTCTCTGCGGACCATGATGGAGATCGCCGACCGCATCGGTCTGGCACCACGGGCCCTTCGCTGCGAGCCCGAGGAGCTTGGCGAACTCGCCCTGCCGGCAATCCTGCACTGGGACATGGCGCACTTCGTGGTGCTGACCCGCATAAGCCGGTCGATCGGTGGGCGCGCAGATGGCGCGCGCTTCACGATTCACGATCCCGCCCATGGTGAACTGCAGCTTGGCAGGGCGGAACTGTGCCGCCATTTCACCGGCGTTGCGCTGGAGCTGCGGCCGACCGACCGTTTCGAGAAGCGGGACGAGGCGGTCCGCCTGAAGGTCAGCCAGCTGTGGAGCCGCATGAGTGGCCTCAAGCGTGCGCTCGCCCAGGCCATCCTGCTGTCGACCGTGCTGCAGATCGGGGCGCTTGCCATGCCGTTCTACCTGCAGACCGCGATCGACACCGTCCTGCCGGCCCAGGATGCCGACCTCCTCACCGTTCTTGCGCTGGGCTTTGCCGGCCTGGTGATCATTCAGATCATCGCCGGCCTGCTGCGATCATGGGCGCTTCTGGGGCTGGGAACCCAGCTCGGCTATCAGATGGTGGTCAACCTCTTCCGCCACATGATGCAGCTTCCGCTCACCTGGTTCGAGCGGCGACATGTGGGCGATGTCATCAGCAAGTTCGGTTCCACCGGGCCGCTGGTCAGCATGATCAGCGATGATCTGATCGAAGCCCTCCTCGACGGCGTGATGGCTGCCGCCACGCTGATCCTGATGTTCCTGTACAGCCCCAAGCTGGCGCTCATCGCCGTGGCGGCCCTGGCGCTCTACACCGGATTGCAGTTCGCGTTCCTGCCGGCCTTCAAGCAGCGCAGTGCCGATGCCATCGCGGCGGGCGCCGCAGAACAGTCCGCCCTTATCGAAAGCGTGCGCGGGATCCTGGGTGTCAAGACCTTCGGACAGGAACGCAACCGCCTGCTGCTGTGGCAGAACCGCAAGGTTGAGGCAGTCAACGCCGGGATCCGGAGCGCGCGGCTGGGGCTTGCGTTCAACACGCTGGAGTCAGCGATCTTCGGGCTCGAGGGTGTGCTGTTCGTCTATCTTGCGATCAAGATGGCGATAAGCGCCGAGCTGACGGTCGGCATGATCTTTGCCTTCCAGGCCTACAAGAGCCAGTTCATCGGCGCGGCCAGCAACCTCGTCGAGACGCTGGTGCAGTGGCGGGCCAATGATGTGCACATGGCGCGCATCGCCGACATCGCACTGGAACCGCCCGAAGCCGGGATGGCGGGCGACCTTGATGCCGCCGGGCTGCGCCCGCCGCTCTCCGGCCGGATCGAGCTCAGGGGTGTGTCCTTCCGCTATGGCGCAGGCGAGCCACTGGTGCTCGACAGCGTGAACCTGCTGGTCGAGCCCGGCGAGACCCTGCTGCTGGTCGGCCCTTCGGGCGGCGGCAAGACCACGCTGATGAAGATCATGCTCGGCCTGCTGGATCCGACTGCCGGCGAGGTGCTGGTCGATGGGGTTCCGCTTGCCCAGTACGGCAAGGCTGCGTTTCGCCACCAGGTCGGCGCGATCATGCAGGACGATCTGCTCTATGCCGGCTCGATCGCCGAGAACATCGCGCTGTTCGATCCCGAGATCGACATGGACCGCGTGCGGGCCGTTGCGCGGCAGGCCGCGGTCGCCGACGACATCGAGCGCATGCCGATGGCCTATGAGAGCCTGGTGGGCGACATGGGCTCCAGCCTGTCGGGCGGCCAGCGCCAGCG
>JBKDAC010000548.1:0-15896 GCA_046316515.1 Sandaracinobacter sp.
TTATTCTCGGGCTCCCGCCGCCACCCCCGCCGGCAAGCGCGCCCGTCCCCCCCGGCGGGGGCCCGGCACGGGGGCCGGCCAGCCCCGGTGCCCGGCCGCGTCGTTCTTGAGAGGCGCAACGTCTGCACATGGCGTCCGC
The DNA here is from genome assembly GCA_046316515.1 of Sandaracinobacter sp. GTDB lineage: Bacteria > Pseudomonadota > Alphaproteobacteria > Sphingomonadales > Sphingomonadaceae > Sandaracinobacteroides. The sequence goes on from JBKDAC010000548.1 coordinate 140, forward strand.
CCCCAGCCACGCCCGCCGGATCCATCCGCGACACGGCGAATGGAGAGGACCACCATGATCGCCACTCGCTTTCTAGGTGTTTAGTCCCAGCGTGTTATGGTGTGGCTGGATGATAAAGGCGTCTGGCCTGGATTTCCAGAGTTCTTCGATGGCTTCGTAGGGTGTTCTGAACCGCAGCGCCTGGAGTTGATCCGCTTTGGTGGGCAGGGTTGAGTTCTATTGGGAACAGTTGAGCTGAACTCATCTTTCCCGGGCCGTCCCCGTTGTAGCGGGACAGGACACTTTGGACTTTCGGACAAGACCTTTTAGAGCAAGTGAGTTGTGCGGCATGCTGCCGGGTGTGGCATCAAAGCCGCATGATCAGCAACTCCTTTGCGTCCGTCTGCCCGCCGCTTAGGCCGTATTTCAGCGAGGCCTCTTCCATCCGATGGCCGGCAAACAGCTCGCGGATCTCGGGCACGTCGTTGATGCTCAGGATCCAGCGCGCCTGAGATGCCTCTAAGGAAGCTCTCAGGGCCTCGAAATCAGCCCTTGAGAAGTGGGGGCCATAATAGCCCTCGGTGCCCCAGTAGGGCGGGTCCAGGTAGAACAGGGCGCCCGGCCGGCCGTACTTGGCGATGAATTCTGCGTACGGCAGCTGCTCGATCATCACACCGGCGAGGCGCTCGTGAACCTCTTCCAGCATCGGTACAAGCTTGGTGAGGTTGAACCGGGCGCCCTGGCCCATATCCACACCAAAGGCCCGGCCGATCACCTTACCGCCGAATCCTGCGCGCTGGAGGTAGAGGAACCTCGCCGCCCGTTCGAGGTCAGTCAGCGTGGCAGGATCGACCGAGGTCAGCCGCTTGAACTCGGCCCGGCTGCTGAGCCGCCACTTCAGCTCGTCAAGGAACGACTGATAGTGGCGCTGCAGGATCCGGAACAGGGTGACGACGTCGGCCGAGATGTCGTTGATCACCTCTGCCTTCGGCCGGGCAGTGCGCCGGAAGAAGACGCCACCCATGCCCACGAACGGCTCGGCGTAGACCGTGTGGGGCACAGTCGCGACCAGGTCGCTGATGCGACGCGCCAGGTGGCGCTTGCCGCCCGCATAGGGCGCCGGCGGGCGGACGGGATCAACAGGCGTAAGGGTGGAAGCGGTTTCGATGGACTCCATGTCTCAGGTCTCTTACGTGGCCCCCGCCGTTGCGACGGTGCGGGGATCTGAGGGCGCGGCCGCGCCCGAGGGTGCGGGTGCCAGCCCGCGGCGAGGGGCGTTGTCGCGCCCCTGCCCCCCGCTGTTTCCAGGGGAGTATCCCGTCGGCTGCGAATTCCAGGCGCAGCCCATCACAGCCAGTGCTGAAGCCGGACTTCCACCCGGCTCTTATCGGTCTGGCGTCGTTCGAAGAAGTCGAGGCCGGTCAAAAGGCCATAATGGATGCCGTCATGCGCTGATGCAGCGCCCAGCGTGTCCGGCGCCTCCACGAGGAGGACGGGCTCACTCTCTCCAACTGCCGTCTGGATCGCCCACAGCTCGCTCAGCTCGGCGTCGGTCAGATGGCTCCAAGTTCCCCGAACCTCAGGCACCTTGGCGCCAAGCCAGCGGCCCCGTTCCCCTCCTGGAAGTGTGCGCACCGAAGACAGATCGATGACTCGGCGACCGGCGCCCCAGTCAAAGCCCCCAAGCACGCCGCCCGGCTGAAACCTACGGCCAACTGCGAAAATGCCCGCGCGAAATGGCACGGCCGGCCCCGGCCCAGGCCAGAACAGAACGATGCGAAGATACCGTCGCGACGCCGCGACAGGCATCGCATGAACGAAGTGAAAACGGGTAGCCCCCGGTGGGGGAGCTGCGCGCCAGGGAGATCCAATCACGAGGCCGTCAGCAGGCGACTCGCCCCCAACCGCGCTTGCGAATGGGCCTTGTGCACTGGTGCGCCCGTATGCCTCGAACAGGCCCCCAGCGGGACCATTGTGAAACAGCAGCGCAATGGTGTCGAAGTTGGTGTCCTGGCCGAAGTCGACTGTAAAGCGAATTGCCCACGAGCCCAAGCCGGCCGCCTCCTGGGTAACTTCGAAAACGACCTTCGGTTGAGGGTTAAGCAAGGCCTCGAAGCCTGCGGTGATCTGACTGGGCAGGATCGGGACTGGTCTCAGCAGATACGCACTCACAGCTGCACCTCGCCTTCCAGCTCGGTCTGGCCAGTGTTGCGCATCAGCTTTGCCCGGATCACAAGCATGTCCACCTCGTTTGCCATGCCGAACTGTCCGCCGTACCAGATGCGCACAGTCCGCCCCTCCAACTCGGGGTGCAGCCCTTCCACCACCACCACATCCCGCGCGCGCACCGTGCCGAGCTGGGCGAGCTGGCGGTTGGCCTCGGCCTGCGCCTGGCCTTCTTCGGTCAGGGGGCTCGACTGGCTGGTGTCGAAGGCGTCCTCGCCCCACTGGGCGGTCAGGGTCGCGCTCTCTGCGATCGCGAAACGCTCTTCGGCTTTGAGGAACTCGGCGCGGGCTGTTGTCGCAGTCATGGGTCAAGCTCCGGCGGCAGGCCCGCCATGATCCGCGCCGCGCGGCCGGGCCCCAGCGGCATGGCCTGTTCGGCATACTGGATCCCGGCGATCACCTCAGGATGATCGAGGTCGATCACCGGGCTCCCGAGCGTGAGGATGAACGCCCGCGCAGCCACCGGGTCCGTCGTGTTCTTGAACCAAGTCGCCTCTTCGGGCGTCCACAGTTGCAGATATTGGAACAGGCTGAGGCGGCGGCTTGGCGCAGGAGCAGGCTTTGGCTCGAATTCGAGCGTTTCGGCATTCCAGCACACCGTTTCGGGATAGCCTTCGGGGACATCGCGATCGAGCGCAGTGAGACCGGCCAGATCCTCGAACTCGGACGAATCCACGATCCGCTGGATCGCCCCCTCGCTGTCAACCAGGACGATCATGTGATACTCGCTGCCAATGCAAGGCTCTGGGTAACGGCCACCCCGTCAAGCCGCAGGTCAAGCCGCACCTCGAACACCTTTAGCGTTGCAGGCGCGCTCGGTCCGGTCCGCGCGCCGCCGATTGTGCCGGGCACGTGCTGGGGCTCCGTTGGGAAAACGACGTAGTTTGCCACAGCAAAGCTGCCGTCGATCTCGGCACCGGCCTGGGTCCACGCACCCCCATCAGTGACGTTCCGATACATCAGCCGGGCGATGATCCGCCCCTGCGCGCCCTGCGCCGGCGCACCGGTGATCCCATAGACGCCCGACACAGACAGATTGAGCGTCTGCCCAGGGCCGAAGGGCAAAATGAAAATGTCGGAAGCGGTGATGTAGGACGCCGATGTGGCCTGCAGCAGCGTGTCGTCCCGGATCGAAACGGCAGCACGGCCAGCAGGTGCCTTGGCGAACGTCACCGCCACATTCTGCGACCGCCCGCCGTTGGTCGCGGTGATCACGAAACGACCGCTATCTGCCCCGACGGAGTCGATGCGATACTGCCCGCCGCCAAGATTGGTGACGACACAGCCGGTCATCGCGGGCGCGCTCCACGTCGTTCCGGGCGTGACATTCGTGGCGCCGACCTGGGCCCGCATCGTTACCGTGATGGGCAGCGCGCCGGACACGGGCACGCCGCCGGCATCGCAGGGAATGGTGACGGCGTAGATGTCCGAAGTGACGATCAGTGCATCCACGCCCGCCGCGCCGGTTGCGCCGTCAATGCCTTTGTCCGCAAGCAGTGCCCAGGTCACATTGCCGGTCGAGGTGCTGGGGGGCGTGACGCCTGTGTTGTCGATGCGCGCGATCCACGATCGACCGAGATGGGTGACCGCCTGCCCGCGCTTCTGGAAGTCGCCCGCCGCCCAGGGCCGGGACGGCAGTGCCGTCAGATCCTCGACCTTCTCGATCGCGATGTAGTCGAGCCACACCAGGCCGTCGCTGCCGTTGTAGTTTGCCAGGAGTATTGGCGCGACGGTGACCGCGGGCGCCGCGATGGGAGTCGGCTCAGATGGGTTCTGCTGGGAGCCGCCGACATTGTTGCCGCTACCAACTGTTGCCCGACCTCTGAAGTAGCCTTCGATTTCGTGAAACCCGACAGGCAAACTGTTGTAAATGCCGCCGGTGTAGTGGAACGTTCCAACGTCTGTCGGTGTGATCAATTCGCCAGACGCATCATATGCAGCCACGCCCAAGTAATGCGTGTTGCCGCCTGTCCCGACGTTTTCGACGAAAATGCGCGCTTTGACGCGATAGAGGTCTTCGAATGCATAGGGGATGCGGTGCTTGCCCACGACAGATTTGATGCCGGTGATGCGAAGCGCCACCCCGCCCGTCATTGCTGATGCGCCAACGATCAATTCTGCCACACCGGCGGCGGTCAGCAGCCACGCGCGCTGAACTGATGCGATGTCGGCGTGGAGCGCCCAGGTTTCCAGCATCCCGGTCGGGGTCATGGCATAACCGATTTCGACCGGCACGCCGCCGACTGCCGTGCCTTGTGGCGCTCCGACCGTGGCGCCGGCTTGTATCCCGCTCAGTTTGCTGCTCTCGGTCGTGTTGATGTCGGCCAGCGCCACCGGCCTGCCCGAAAGGGCGTTGTAGGCACTCAGGGCATTCGCACCGACCTGCCATGTCCCGGCCACCCGAAGGTTGAACACGGCAAAGGTGCCGCTGGTGTTGACCCACAGATCGCCGTCAATCGGAGAGGCCGGGGCAGTCGCGCCATAGGTCACCACGTTGCGGGTGGCCCCTGCCGCGGCCGGCTTCAGCGCTTCGATCGGCGTCCCGTCGGCATAGGCCACGTCGTCCGCCAGCAGGATGGTGGCGATCTCACCTTCGTTGTGGACCCGGTTGTTGCGGGCATAGCCGACTGCGCGGCGGCGGGTCGGCATGACGATCGACTGGCGCGCGATCGAGAAGACTTCGGTCTGCCCGAACGTCCTCACCGGCGCCGCCGGCGCCAGGCGACCGAGCACAATCTCGCCCGCTCCCGAGAGCCGCCAGAAGCCGCCCAGGCGGACGATCAACTCATCAAGCGCGGTCGCAATCGTCCGCTCATCGTCGACATAGAGACCGCAGCTGGCCGCATACAGCGCGTCGAACGCGGCAATCGTGCCTGCCTGGAAGACGAGGCTGGACCGCGTCGCGACGACCGATTGCGCGATGCCGGCGGCTGTCTGATTGCCCGTGGCTGTAAGGTCGGCGGTGAACGGATAGGTGGGCGCCGTCCATGGGCGCGCCAGGGTCAGCCCGTCCGCGTCCAGGCAGTAATCGACCGCGCCGGCCGCCGGGGCCGCAGCCTGAAGGGCGGCCAGGGTGGCGTGTGCCACGCCCGTGGTGAAGGCAGCCCCGCCGTCGAAGAATCCCTGTACGCTGCTGCTCGGCCGATCAAGCAGCAGCCAGACGTTTTTCACCCGGTCCACCAGGATGCCGGGCACCGATCGCAGCCGCCCCCATCCGGTCGGTATAACCTGCCCGCGCCGATCGACGACGCCGGCGCCATCCAGCAGCGCATTGCCCGTCGATCCGAATTTGCGGGTGATCAGCGGCCGTCGCAGATCAGCACCCAGATCGATCAGGGTCAGCGTCGCCACCCCGTCGTCGATCGAGATGCTTTCAACCCGGCAGCTCAAATCCACCGTGAAGGCGGCATCGTCCGGATCCGCAGAGCCGGCCGGCCAAGGCGCCGAGCGCAGCGATCCGGCCGCGCCCTTCCACACCAGCCCGGCCCATGCGTCGGCCTTCCCGATTGCAATCCGCAGCTGGCCAACCTGGGGCGTGGCGCCCTGCCCGAACTTCGAGCCGTCGAACCCGAGGTCGAGCTCGGTATCCGGCAAGGCAATGATGCCCGGCAGCCAGTCGAGCCCGAGGAAGCGCGCCTTCGTTCGGGCATTGTGGCCGAAGCGCAGCACCTGGACCACGCCGTCAGAGGCGCGGCGCGGGTTCAGCTGGACAAGCGAAACACGGCTCATGCCAGAGGCCGCGCGAACGCGGCGATGTTGAAGGCCGCCAGGCCGCCGCCCAGCGCCAGCTGCTGCAGCAGGGCCGTCTGCCGTTGCAGCTCGGTCATCTGCTCGTCGGCTGTCGTGTTCAGCTCGGTCAGCTTGTCGACCGTCCGCGCCTCGGCCGAGGCCGCATTGATGCGCTCTTCCGTCTGCCGGATCAGCGTCTCCAGCGAGCTGATGGCCCCGCTGCGATCGGCGGCGAAGGGGCCGGTGGAGCCGAAGGCTTCGCGCGACAGATCCATCTGCTGCTGGATGATCTGGGTCAGGGCATCGATCTGGCTGGTGTCTCCACCGGCCACCAGGCCTTCCAGGCGGGACCGTTCCGTGCCCAGCGCGGCCAACCGCTGGCTGGCGGAGCCTTCGGCGCGGCTGCCGAAGCGAAGGTCATCCAGCAGGGCTTTCGCGGATGCCGTGGTATCCGCCAGCTGCTCCTTCAGCAGCTTCGCGCGCTCCTCGGCATTCACCTTCTCGATCTCGACCACATCGAAGCCATACTGCCGGGCGATCTTCAGCCGGTCGGCAGCCTGGCGTTCGAACTCGCGGAAGGCTCGGCCGAACGGGTTGTCGCGATCCGACAGGAAGTTTTCCAGGTTCTGCACCTTCAGGGCATCGGCGACGGCGCGATCAAGGTTGTCGGCATACTGCCGCAGCACCGATTGCACGCGCGGCGACACGCCGCTTACCGCCCCGTCGCGGATCGCATCGGCCAGGGCGGCCTGCAAGGCGGCATCCGAATCCTTGCCGAAATCCAGCACGCCCCGGCCGCGCGTGCGCCCGGCACCGGTGGGGTCGACCCGGAATTTGCTGCCGCGCTGGCCGATCGAGACCGCAAAGTCCCCGAAGCTGCCGCCCAGCCGCTCGACGACCGATCCCAGGGTGTTCGTGAAGTTGTTGCCCAGGATCGATGCGTTGCGCGCCTCTTGCCCGCCGTTGCCGATGGCGGCGCCCTGGTTGATCTGCCCGCCGGAGCCGGCGATGGAAACCGATCCGCTGCGCGTGCGGCGGAACAGCCCGCCGACTACGCTGCCCAGAAGCCCGCCTGCGATTGCCCCCAGCGGCCCGGCGAATTGGCCCGCAAGACCGCCAAGCTGCTTGCCGATCGCAGAGCCGACCTCCTTGCCCACAACACCGCCGATCGCGCCGCCGATCTGCTGTTGGGGGCTGTTGTTGCCTACGAGCGATGCCGATGCAGCGCCAAGCTGCGCGCTCTCCAGCTGCTGGGCAAACGGCCTGTCACCGAAAACCGTCTTCAGCTGCGCCACAAGAGGCCGGAACTCTTTCCGAAACTCATCGCTCTGGAAAACAGGCGACAGGGCGCGCGCTACCACCCCTTCCGGCCCCCTGAGCTGACGGAGTTGGTCACCGCCGAGCGCGACGGCCGCCGCCAGCTGCACAATGCGTTGGTTGGCCTGCCCGCCGATGGCAAAGCCGATTTCCTGCGCCCGATCAAGCACGGCCTGATTGAAGGCTTCCGCCTGCGCCTTGGCGGCCTGCTTTCGCGCTTCGATGCTATTCTCGGCCGCCGACACCGCATCGGCCAGGCCGGTCGTTTCCCGGCTCCTCAGGCGGGCCTTGTCCGCTGCCTCGATCCGATCGATCAGGCCGGTGAGGCTGCCGTCTCCGCGGGCATACTGGGTCGCTTCCTGCTGGGTTTTCCGCGCCAGGCTGGCGAGCCCCTCGAGGAGTGCAGCCTGTTGCTTTGCGACGCGCTCGCTCTCTCGGGCGGCGGCATCCGCAGCCCGTTTCGCTTCGCGGGAGGCAGTGTCGGCCAGCCTCTTGGCTTCCCGCTCTGCCTCTTCACGCGCTTTCGCGGCATCCTTGCTCTGCTGAGTTCCAAACACGAACTGGGGGAAATACACCAGAGACTGCGCTTCCAGGTCGCGATCAGCGGTCCTGCGCCTGTTATCCCGCGCGGCCTGCTCGGCTTCCGCCTGCCGGACCCTTTCCAGCTCAGAAGGACCCAGCAAAGAGCCTCCAGAAGCGAGTGCCGAGAGGCCGCCGCCAGTCTTCAGCCGATTCAGAAAGTCTGCTGTCCACTGTCCGGCTCGCGCCAGGCGGTCGAGGTCCTGAACGGTACCATCCACCAGCTTCTTGATGTCGGCGAGGAATGCGTCTTTCAGCGAGCCCGCAGCTTCGACCAGGGGGCTGACGAATGTGTCCGCCACCCGCTGACCGGCTTCGCCATACCGATCGGCCATTTCGTCCGCTGCGTTGCCGGCGCCATCCAGTTCCGAGACCAGTACCCCGAGAACAGCCCCAGCCCCCAGAACGGCAGCGCCCCAAGGCCCGGCAAGGAAGCCGGCCACCCGGCCCAGCACACCACCCGCCCCGGCCAGAGCCTGTGCAATCTGGCCACCCTGTTGGGCGAAGATGATCATCGGGTTGGTGCCGACGGCAGCCTGGGCGGCAACGTCGGAAATCTGGAAGCCCAGCTGCTGATAGGCCGCGCGCTGTCGGCCGACACCGGCAGCGGCGAGATCATTGGCCTTGCCGAAATTCGCGACCGCGCGCTGCGCCTGTGTCAGTTGAATCGCAGTATCGGCAGCAGCAACCCTTTGCTGCCGCAGGCGCTCTGCCAATTCGAGGCTGGTGTCGCCGGTCTTTGCCTGTTGGCGCTCCAGCTCGCGAAGGGCCTGACTCGCCTGCCGCGCGGCGGCGCTGGCCTCAAGCTCCTTCACCTTCAGGTCCGAAAGCGCGGCAGCCGACTGCTTGAGCGTGGCGTTCGCGTCGCCTGCCCTGACTGTGAATTCGGCGTCCAGCTGAATGGTCATTTCCGCCTCTTTTCAGCAAAGACCCGCAGCGCCTCAGCCTCAAGGGTGCGCAGGCACAGGAACACGGCAGGCGTCACCTCCACCCCCAGCAGGCGCGCGGTCGGTTCGATCGCCTGATAGTCCAGCCCCTGGATCACACCCGTCATCCCTGCCGTCTTCCATTGCGTGTCGAGCGCCAGCAGCAGGCTGGCGGCCGTCCACTCCTCGAGGTCGAGCGCAAGCGGCTCATGGTCCGGCTCGGGCGGAAGCTTCGCGAGCTCACGCTCGATTGCAGCAGGATCGAGCCCGGTTTCCGCAAGCGCCCTCCTCAGCCCTTCGCGATAGTCTCCGCCGCGTCGCTCGATGCCGCCGCCGGCGTACCACCGGGCGACGGCACGGAGTTTTTTTCCCGTTCCTCGGGCTGGGCACGGTGGAAGCGGACATAGGCCAGCGTGATGGCGCTGCCGATGTTCGGGAAGTCCAGCAGCCGGTCTACGTTCTCCGGCGTGAACGGCAACGCCTTCCCGCCGCCGTCTACCACGTCGCGCCAGCCCCGCATGATCCGGTCGATCATCTTGCGGTTGTGGGCCTTGCGCTCGTCTTCCCGCAGGGCGTCGATCGGGGCAAACAGGGCTTCGAAGTCGGACTCTGACATCCGCACGAACTGCGCAGTGAACTCGTCCTGCGCGACGGACCCATCCTCGCGCACAACGTCGACCAGGACGGGCCAGGGCGCAACGATCTCGGTGACCAGCTTGAACATCGGCTTCTTTCCTTTCTGGGGGCCGCGGACGCGAAGCTGAGGCTCTGCCTCAATTCCAGGCGCGGCCGTGCTCCTCAGCGCGTCTTGAAGGTGAGTTCGTTGTTGGCGGCCGACGGCACGAACTCCAGCTCGGCATCAAGGAACAGCCGCCCCTGATCGACCGAGATGTTGATGTTCGACAGGAACACCCGCGTGGAGGTCAGCTCGACGATGTTGCCAGCCACGGTGCCGTGAATCAGGCTGAATGTCAGCGGCACGCCCGAATTGATGTCGGCGAAGTAGTTCTTGGTTGCAGGATCGGGCATCTGGAATCGGGCAGTGCCGGTGATGCTGCGCCGATCGCCGCTGTCATCCTTGCCGAAGATGATCGCCCGGCCACCGGTGGTGGAGTAGAACTCCGTCTTCAGCCCGAAATTGATGGTCAGCTGCTTGCACGCCAGCGTCGCGCCGCCCAGCTGTACAGCCGTGTTGGTCAGGTTCACTTCAACCGGCGCCGGATAGGTCGGCATAACCACACCTGCGGGCGCCCCTGAATCAACGCTTGTCGTGCCTTCAATCATGCCGATCAGGTCGAAAGCCATGAACGGCAGCTGCCGCTCGGTGAAGTCCATGGTCACATTGCCGCGCACGCCCCTGCGCCGCATCCGGGCAAGATCGCCCTTGAAGCTGAGCAGGCTGACCGATCCGCCATCACCAGACGACAGCAGCGGGTAGGTGACATCGACGCCGACTGCGACGACGGGGGCACCGAACAGGCAGGCCCGCAGGATCGGCGCGAACTGGGTGGGCGTCGCCGGCGTGCCGGATCCGCACAGCTCGACCGAGAAGGGGTCCCGCGCGCGCAATGCGGTCCGCGTCGACGGATAAAGGCCGGCGAACCCGCGCTCGATCTGGCGGCGAACCTGTTCCGATTCCAGCGGCGTCGGGTTGTAGCCGAAGACCAGGCGGGCGTCAGTCGCCGGCACCGGCGCACTGAAGGTGCCGTAGGCTGTCTCTTCGCGGATGAGGACGATGCTTGTGTCGCTGATCACGGATCAACCTTTCTTCGCGGCTGCTGCGGCCTTGCGGCCGGCAATGGACTGGGCCCTCAGCGGGCCGGACTGTGGGAGGCCGTCGTCGGCAAGCAGCGCTCCGTCAGAGCGTCGGGCGTAGCCAAGCGCGGTCACCTCGTGCAGCTCGGGGTCAAACCAATCGGGGTGCTCGGCCGCGTCCGGAATTTGTGGACCAGCAGGGGTCTTTCGGGCTTCGGCTTCGGGGGTCTCAGAGGCCATTGAGGGGCTCCTCAGGAAGGGTTGCGGATGACACGGAAGCGCCGGACGGCGCGGAAGCTGAGCAGGCGGGAAACGCGGCCGCCGCCGATCGAGAGCAGGCGGGCGCCGGCGTAGACCAGCGGGCGGTCGAGCCCTTCGACCGCGGTGCCGGCGAGCGCTGTCAGCACCTCGGCCTCCAGCTGTTCCAGGGATTCGCGGGCGAGGCCGCGCCGGGCCCCGTCGGCCGACACCACGATCGCCACCGCGAACTGGCTGGTGATCAGCTGCTCGAAGACGTTGCTGCCCAGGTCGTTCGGCTGCGCGCTTTCGCTTTCCGGCACCACGAAGGCGGCCGGCAGGGCAATTGTCGGCTCGGTCTCCAGGCTCGCCAGCTGGAGCACGTCGCCGACCTGCTTGAAGGCGTCACTGGCCTGCAGAAGCCGGATGATCGTGGCGAGCTTCATGCCCGGCCCCCAAAGGCTCGGCGCAGGTGATCGCCCAGGATCGTCTCGATCTCGCCAACCTCATAGGGACCAAAGCCCAAAAACGGGCGAGCGGGCATCGCCCTGGGCTTGGGAACATTCTGGCTGGAGCGGGACTGTCGGCCGCGAATCTGCCCGCCGAACTGGTGGATGGCAGCATAGACGAGGTTCGTGCCGACTACCGCCGAGAAGGCGTCGCTGGCCGACGCGATGGACGAGAGCAGGGCAGCAGTATCGACCAGGGTTCGCCCCCCCTGTTCGCGCGCGCGCTGGCTTGGCACCCAAGGCTTTCCTTGCGGATCCTCGCCGTCCTCAAAACGCTCGCGCACGCCATTTTCCAGCATGCTGGCAATGGCGCGCATCGGGTCCGAAAAATCCGACGAGGCCGCCAACGCCCGGTTGATGCCCGCAGTCAGCTCGTCCTTTGTGATGGTGAACCGGATCTCCATGGCTATGCCATGTCCCTCTTGCCGGCGCGGATCCCGAGCGCGCCCATCAGAACCCGCCCATCCGCTTGCGGCTGAACAGCCTGTCGTGCGGCTCCACCAGCACGGGTGCCGGCGACGTGGTGGTGGGTGCGGGCGCCACCGGAATGGCCGCCTTGCCGGCCGCCAGGTCCTTCAGCAGGCGGACGGCCTCGTCACGCTTGGCTTCCACGCCGTCCGGCAGCTCGCCCCGATACAGGCGGGCGACGGCCAGGTCGAAGGTGAGCGTGGGAATGGGTGCGGGCGCCGGCAGGGCCAGCGGCACCTGGTACCGGGCGCCCAGATAGCTGTCGATCAGCGCCTGGGCGTCCTGAAGGGCGGCGTCCAGGCGGGCGGCATCGATCACGCCGGTGCCGGCCTCGTCGGTCAGGCGGACTGTCTCGTCAACGCCGGCGCGTTGGACGAAGGCCTGCAGGCTCAGGTAGCCAGGCGTCGCGGTGCCGGCATCGCGGAAGGCCAGATCCAGCACCAGGATCTCGGCATCCTGTTCGAAGCGGTTGCCGCCGGCGTCCGCAACCAGGCAGCGCACATTGTACAGCTCGCCGGCAGTTCCGCCCACCAGGGCCAGCTGGGCATAGGTGCTGCCGACGATCGCGCTGCCGATGGTCAGCGCCGTCACCTCGGCCACGCGGCCGCGCGGGGTGACGCCGGTCTCGATGATCGAGGTGATCGCCGCGCCGCCCGGCTGCCCGAACTCGAAGCGCTGGAGGATGCGCTCGGCCGGCTGCTTGAGGGTGGGAGAGGCGATCAGCATGAGGTCCTTCCTTGGCCGCGAATTCCGACGCGGCGGGCGGCTCCGGCGGTAAGAGGGCGGCCGGCGCCGGACAGCGGGTTCAGGCCTTGAAGAAGTCCAGTTCGAAGTCCGGGTCTTCGTCCAGGTCGAGCAGCTGCGACGGATCGAGGTCGGTGGACACGAACGTCCGCTCCTGCCCCTCCAGCCACAGCAGCCGTGCGCAGCTCTTGGTGGCCTTGGCGGTCACCTTCAGCCGGATCTCGCCCAGGTCCTGGGCAAGGCCACTGGTTTCGATGTCGGGTTGGACGCCGGCCGGCGACCCGGCGTCCGTGGAGGCCAAGCCATCGGCCCCCGTCGAGGCCTCGGCGGCTTCGGTTGCCGTCACGGCATCGCCCGAAAGCTCCTCCGTCACATCTTCAGCCTGGCCACCCGCCGGCTCGGCGGTATCGCTGGCCGCCGGCGCCTCAGGCCCGGGCGCGGCCGGGGCCGAAGCCCCTTCAGCCGCACCCGGGGTCGCTTCGGCTCCGGGGGCAGTATCGGTGGTCGCCGCGCCTGGAATTGGCGGCGCATCGAGGACGGGTGTCGACGCCGGCTGCTCAGCCGCCGGCGCCGCCCCCTTTTTGGACCTCACAGCCACGAGGTCACCATCAGCTCGGCGCTGTTGGCCCACTCGTTGGTTTCCCCGCCCGTGCCGAGCTCGGAACGCAGGATCTTCCGGCCTGCGCTTTCGAGGGCTCCCGGCACGACCAGCAGGTTCGGCCGGAGGCCCAGGGGCCGCCCATGATCGCCCTTCATGGACATCATGGCGGCACGCGCAGTGGCGTAGTTCGTTTGGTTCAGCGGCTGCCGGCTGCCCCAGGCGAGCTGCCAAAGCCCAAAGCCAACGTTCATCCGCGCATCAGCTCCGTAGAGGAACTCCTTGCGCATGAAGACATTGTCGTCGTCCAGATTGTCCTTCGAAACGAAGTCCCAATCCTTGCGCGTCTGCAGGATGATCGGCTTGAACACGCGGCTCGTGTCGATCAGGAACCAGGGCGTACCCGCGCCGCCATCGGTGTTGGCGACGCTCTGTGCATTGCCATTGGCGTCCAGCACCGGGTGGGTGGTCGAGAAGAAGTTCTGCCCATCGTAGCAGGGCGTTGTGAAGCCCGCCGCGAGAAGGCCGTAGACCAGCTCACAGGCCTTCGAAGAGGTGGACGAGCCTATCTCCTCGAACATCATGCCATAGATGCCCAGGTTGTCGTCCTCGATGTGGTTGCGATCGACCCCCAGCGTGAGTTCGAAATCCTTGTTGGTGATCGAATAGCCCGACTGACCCATGTTCTGGACGACACGGTCGCCGATCCACTCCCGGGCGGACGGCAGCCTGTTCATCCAGCCATATTCTTCCCGGCCCGTGGAGCTCGGCACCTGCATGGCGATGCGCTCGTGGTCAGTCGGGGCGCGCGAAAGGCCACCCTGAAAGGAAGCCTTGAAGCCGACCCCCAGCGTAATGAGGGTGGCGCGGTCGATAATCATGGGATCAGTCTCCTGTTAGAAGCCGATGCGGACCCAGACGCCCACGGCGGCGTCGACGTCCACGATGGTGCCGGCGCGCGACCGGGTGTTGGCGCCGTTGGTCAGCGCCACCTGGTCATCGTCGACGATGAAGCAGTCGTCCCCGATGTGCGCCTTGGTGATCAGGTCGGCCGCGGTCGAGTTGCTGAGGCGAAACACGCCGCGGCGGACGCGGATGGTCTCGGCGCCGATCACGGCCCCGTTGGCCTTCCGCTCCTGGGCAACGCCGCATGCGATCTGGCCGGTCGCGGTGCGGCCCGGGGTGGCGTCGCCAGCGGCGTTCAGCATCACCAGGCCGCCGGCGAAGATGGTGACGTTGGCCGCCATCGGGAAGACGAAGTCGTCCCCTTCGCGGGCGGGCGTGTTGCGGTCGCGGGTCAGGATGGTCATGGCTCAGTTTGCCTTCTTGGCTGCGAGCATCTGCTCGGGGGTGCGGCCCAGCATCTTGGCGACCTGGCGCTCGGATTCGGTGAGGCCATCGCCGCCAGGCTGGGCGGCTGCAGCGGCCAGCTGGGCGCCGGGGGCGACGATCACGGGAGCCGTCTTCAGATAGGCCTCGAATGCGGCCAGATCCTTGGAGGCATAGCTGATCGCCCAGTCCTTCTGACCGGGAGAGACCTTCCCGGCCTCCATGGCGGCGGCAACGACGGCCGCGACCTTGTCGCCCTCCAGCGCGGCAAGGCGCGTCTGCAGGTCGGTCATTGCCGAGATCGGCACGAACTTCGCCGGATCCGGCTCAGCCTTCGCAACAGCGGCGGCGGCCACCTGGTCTGCCGTCGCATCGGCGCTCAAGCCAAGCTTCACTGCGGCGGCGGCGATGGAGGCGGTCGCGGCGGCGACGCCGGCAGCCCCTTGGTTGAGGGAGGCGAGCTTCAGCATCACCTCCTCCTCGGTCGCGCTGTCGGCCAGGCCGAGCGCGGCTGCGATCTTCGCGAGCAGCATCTGTTCAGTCTCCTGTGTAGCGTTGGGGTCGGGGGTGAGGTCGGCGCTGGCCGCGCCCTTGGAATTCGCGGCCCACTCAACACCGGCGGCGGCCGCCAGGGCCTCGATCGCGGGGACGTTGGTGAGGCTGGCATTCAGGATGGCCAGCACGGCGCCCGACGTCTCGTCGAACGCAAAAAGGGGGGAGACATAGCGGTACTCGCGGGCGCGGAGCTTCTCGGCGGCAGCCGCCGTCCACTCGACATCGCCCCAGATCCCGTCGTCTTCCACACGGAGCGAAGCGGGGTCGATCCACCCGGCGGCGGGCGCCTGGGCGGCGACGCCCGGCTTCACCCCGAAGAAATGCTGATGGTCATAATCGACCACGATGTGCGTCTGGCCGGCGTGCCGCTTGGTTGCCTCGATCACCGCGGCGGCATCGTCCAGGCGGAACGGCCCGCGCCCATCGCGCAGCTCGACTGCGCCCAGCGGCATCAGCTGCAGGCGGGTGGCCGGCGAGCCTTCGGCAACGCGAACCTCGATCGCAGCGGCAGCAGCGATGGCAGGGGTGGACGGGGAGCGCTTTTGCGGCATAAATGGGTGGATACCCAACAGCTGCAACGCACCTTGCCTGAACGGGTTCAGGCAAAAGCGAAGGGGCCCCGAGTTGCCCCGGAGCCCCCAGCTCTCACGTGGTTGGCCTTCGAGAGACTAGGCGGCTCGGCGCCCCCTTTCCACCGCTTCCAGGGCGGTCGCATGCAGCGCGGCTGCGAACAGCTCCACCTCGGCCGGCGTCATGTCGTTGACCATCTCAGCCCGGCGCGCCTCATCGGCCATCACCGCCATCAT
>JBKDAC010000549.1:0-1159 GCA_046316515.1 Sandaracinobacter sp.
GTCGCCATCTGTGGTGATATCCTTCACAGCCGGGTCGCTAGGTCCAACTTCCATCTGCTGACCGCGCTGGGGGCCGAGGTGCGGGCCGTGGCGCCGCCGACGCTGATGCCCGCCGGGATCGAGCGGCTGGGCGTGGTGCCCTTCACCGACATGAAGGCCGGGCTGCACGACGCCGACGTGGTGATGATGCTGCGCCTGCAGCTGGAGCGGATGGACGGCGCCTATGTGCCTTCGACGCGCGAATATTTCCGCACCTTCGGCCTGACCCGCGAGCGACTGGCGGCCGCCGGCAATGATGTGCTGGTGATGCACCCCGGGCCGATGAACCGCGGGGTGGAGATCGAATCGGTGGTTGCCGACGACATCCAGCGATCCGCCATCACCGAACAGGTGGAGATGGGCGTGGCGGTGCGCATGGCCTGCCTGGACGTGCTGACGCGCACGCGACGGGACGAATGGGTGCGGGGAGAATGGGCATGAGTGCCCTGTTGATCCGCGGCGCGCGGCTGGTGGATCCGGCTGCGGGCACCGAGACCATTGGCGACCTGCTGGTGCAGGACCGGCTGATTGCGGCGGTGGGGCCCGACCTGCCGGTGCCGGCAGATTCCGAGGTGGTCGACGCGCGCGGCCAGGTGCTGGCCCCGGGGCTGATCGATGCGGGCGTGTTCCGGACGGACGTGGAGGCCGCGATTGCCGGCGGCATCACCAGCGTGCTGCTGATGCCCGATCAATCCCCGCCGCTGGACGACCCTGCGCTGATCGAGCGGGCCGAACGCCTGGGCAAGCCGCGCCTGTGGGTGCGGCCGCTGGCCGCCGCGACGCGCGGGCTGAACGGGCGCGAGCTTGCCGAGCTGTCGCTGATGAAGGAGGCGGGCGCAGTCGCCGTGAGCACCGGGCGGGCCGCGATTGCGGACGCGCAGGTGATGCTGCGGCTGTTGCGCTATGCTGCGGGCCTGAAGCTGGTGGTGATCGCGCATGCCGAATGCCCGTTCCTGACGGCGGGTGCCGTTGCGACCGAGAGCGAGACGGCGACCCGGCTTGGGCTGGCAGCCGCGCCGGCGGCGGCGGAGGCTGTGCAGATCGCGCGGGACCTGCGGCTGGCGCTGGAAGCCGGTGCGGCGCTGCATCTTGCCTGTGTGAGCACGCGCGAAGGGGTAGA
>JBKDAC010000550.1:0-2388 GCA_046316515.1 Sandaracinobacter sp.
TGCTACATCTCCCCGGCTTCCCGGCCACCCGAGGCGTGGCTTCGGCGTGGTGCGGACGCATGGGAGGCGAGTAACCCAATGCGGTGCGCGGTGCGAGAGCACAGCGTGGCCGGGCGGCGTTCCAGCGGTGCCACTTGACAGTCGTTTGCACCAAGGCCACCCGTTCGGAATGGAGGCCCCGTCGACCATCGAAACGGCACGCGCGGCACATCTGCGTTCCGGCGAGGCGCTGGCTGCCGGCCTGTGGCCGATTGTGCGGCTGGTGGCGGCGTCGCTGGCCATTGCGCTGATGGTGCGGGTGCTGGTGGTGCAGCCCTTTGCGATTCCGTCGGGATCGATGGCGCCGACGCTGCAGCCCGGGGACTTCGTGCTGGTGGACAAACGGGCCTATGGCTGGTCGCTGGCGTCGCTGCCGCTGGCCGCGCCTTTGATGCGGCCCAACGGCCTGGTTGCCGGCCGGCTGGGGGCGCGACCGGTGGAGCCCGGGGATGTGATTGCCTTCGTGGGGCCGGACGAGCGGGATTATGTGAAGCGGGTGGTTGCGCGGTCGGGCGACCGGGTCGCACTGACTGGCGGGGTCGTCTGGGTGAACGGACGGGCGGTTTCCTGCCTGCCAAAATCGGGCGGGCTGTGCCGGGAGACCCTGCCCAACGGGCGCAGCCATCTGATCCGCAGCAACGGGACGGGCCCGCGGGCGACATTTGCCGAGCTGCTGGTGCCTGAGGGGCATTATTTCGTGCTGGGCGACAACCGCGATGACAGTGCCGACAGCCGGGTGCCGCGCTGGGAAGGCGGCGTGGGGCTGGTACCGGACGCGCAGGTGATGGGGCGCGCCGCGCGGATCTTCCTGTCGGTGGACGACGCCGCGCAGTGGGGTGTGCGCTGGGACCGGGTGGGCCGCGCAATTGACTGAGCTGTGCGAAGGCTGGGCGGCCGAGGCCCTGGGGTGGCATGGCGCGGACGTGGCGCTGCTGCATCGGGCGCTGACGCACAAGAGCGTGGGCCCGGACAATTACGAGCGGATAGAATTTCTGGGCGACCGGGTACTGGGCGCAGTGATGGCGGACTGGGTGTTCTCGGCCTTTCCAACCGAGCCCGAGGGCAAGCTGACGCGGCGCTTTCACCTGCTGGTCAGCCGGGAGATCTGTGCGCGGGTTGCGCGGCGGATCGGGGTGCCCAAGGTGGTGCGGCTGGGGCAGCAGGCGCGGGCCGACGGCGGGGCCGACAGCGACAATATCCTGGGCGACGTGATGGAGGCGCTGATCGGCGCAGTCTATCTGGACCGGGGGATGGCAGCGGCGAGCGCGATGGTGCGGCGACTGTGGGACGCGGAAGTAAGCTCTGCGGCCGAGGCGCCCAAACATCCCAAGATGCGGCTGCAGGAATGGGCCGCAGCGCGGAGCCACAAGGCACCGCTGTACACGCTGCTGGGGCGCACAGGGCCGCATCACAGCCCGCGGTTCCGGGTGGAGCTGTCGATCCCGGGGCTGCCGGCGGTGGTGGCCGAGGGCAGTTCGAAGCAGGACGCGGAGACAGCCGCCGCCCGGCAGTTTCTGGAGACACATGCCAACTGACCAGCCGATGGCAAGCGGGCCGACGCGGTGTGGTGTCGTCGCGCTGATCGGCGCGCCCAACGCCGGCAAGAGCACGCTGGTGAATGCGCTGGTTGGCCAGAAGGTCGCCATCGTCAGCCCCAAGGTGCAGACGACGCGCGTGCGGCTGACGGGGGTGGCGCTGGAGGGCGCGGCGCAGCTGCTGCTGGTAGACACGCCGGGCGTGTTCTGCCCCAAGAGCCGGCTGGACCGGGCGATGGTGCAGAATGCCTGGGACGGCGCGGCCGACGCCGACGTGCTGCTGGCGCTGGTGGATGCCAAGGCCGGCCTGCGCGACGAGGCGCGTGGGCTGCTGGAGGCGATCGCGCAGCGCCCTGAGCCGCGCTGGCTGGTACTGAACAAGGTGGACGCAGCCGACAAGGGACGGCTGCTGGAGCTGGCGGCGGCGGCGCATGCGATCGCGCCCTTTGCCGAGACCTTCATGGTATCTGCCCTGACGGGCGACGGCGTCGCCGACCTGAAGGCCGCGCTGGCCCGCGCAGTGCCGCAAGGCCCCTGGCTGTTCCCGGAGGACCAGCTGTCGGATGCGCCGGCGCGGATGATGGCGGCCGAGCTGGTGCGCGAGCAGCTGTTCCTGCAGCTGGGGCAGGAGCTGCCCTATTCGGCGGCAGTGGTGGCGGAGAAGTTCGAGGAGCGCGCCGACGGGTCGTCCGCCGTGCACGCGCAGATCCTGGTGGAGCGCGACAGCCAGAAGGCGATCGTGGTGGGCGCGCGCGGCGCGCGGATCAAGGCGATCGGCGAGGCGGCGCGGGCGCAGATGACCGAGCTGCTGGGC
>JBKDAC010000551.1:0-1237 GCA_046316515.1 Sandaracinobacter sp.
CTCCAGCGGCACGATCAGTTCGTCGGGGCGGATCACGCCAAGGTGACGACGCACCAACTCGTCCGCAAAATCCGGATCAGCCCCGCGCGGGTCCAGCAGATCGATGTCCCGGCTGAGCGCCGCCTTCTGCGCCTGAAGCACCGCCTGTCGTGCCTCGAGGTCGGCACGCGAGCGGCGGATATCGTCCAGCGCGAAATAGCCGGACGACCCGAACAGGGCATGCACCCCGAAATAAAGGATGACGAGAAGGCACATCGCCGGAAGCGCGGCGCGCTTCAAAAGGTCGATGACGGTGGCAGGCTGCATAATTCACAGAATCACGCACGGCCCGGCCAGTCAAGTGCAGAAAGGCCCGATTCGCAAAGCGATTCTCTCTGGTTTGCAGCGGGGATGCTCCGGCGATTCGGGCAGGCGCGAGCCGCTATGTCGAGATGAACCCGGTGCGCGCGAAGCTGGTGGCGCGGGCGGAAGACTGGCCCTGGTCCAGCGCTTGGGCGTATCTGAGCGGGCGCGATGACGGGTTGGTGCAGGTTGCCCCGCTGCCGGACCGCTTTCCGAACTGGGCAGCGTTTCTCGATCAGCCGATCACGGACGCGATGCTAGGGGCCATCCGCTCGGGTGAGCGCACCGGCAGATCGATGGGATCGGACAGCTTCGTGGCCGGGCTGGAAGCCACCATGGGGCGAAAGCTGGCCAGGCAAAGGCCGGGCCGTAAACCGATGCCGGCCAGCGCATTGGCGAAATACGTATAGTGTCCCCGGAATTCGCCCCGGAATTCTCCAGTTTCAGGACCAGCCGGTCAGTCCAGCGCCTTGATGATTGCCGAGAAGTCGAGCCCGCCCTGCCCCTTTGCGGCGAATGCTTCGTAGAGGTCTAGCGCGCGGGCGCCCATGGGGGTTTCGGCGCCGACGGTTTGGGCTGCTTCGGCGGCGAGCCTGAGGTCCTTCAGCATCAGGGCAACCGCGAACCCGCCCTGATAATCGCGGTCGGCTGGTGTTTCCGGGCCGACGCCCGGCAGCGGGCAATAGCTGGTCATCGACCAGTTCTGCCCTGACGAGACCGAGGCGATGTCGAAGAAGCGCTGGGGATCGAGGCCGAGCTTGCGCGCCAGCAGGAAGGCCTCGGCAGTCGCCACCATCGAGGCGCCGAGCAGCATGTTGTTGCAGATCTTGGCCGTCTGCCCTGCCCCGCTGTCGCCGGCGTGAATCACCGCCTTGCCCATGGCGGCGAGGATCGG
>JBKDAC010000552.1:0-364 GCA_046316515.1 Sandaracinobacter sp.
GATTTGGATCTTGCGGGGATTCCTGCTGGGCGTGATTTCTGCTTCAGCATCCGTGCTGGTGAAGGGGGCTGGCATGGATGGCTCACGCCTTTTCGATGGATTTGCGTTCTCGACTTTTGGCGGTGATTGACGATGGATTGAGTTGCCGAGCTGCGGCTGCTCGTTTTTGCGTTGCTCCATCGACAGTGATCCGCTGGCAGGCGCAGCGGCGCGAGACTGGGGACTTTGCCCTGAAGCCACAAGGCGGCGATATGCGCTCGCGCCGGGTGGAAGGGCGCGCGGCTGCGGATGGGCTTCCCGCACGGCCATCGCAAGACCACCACGCTGGTGGCAGGGCTTCGGATGACCGGCATGGTCGCGCCGA
>JBKDAC010000553.1:0-4137 GCA_046316515.1 Sandaracinobacter sp.
TATTCCAGGTTCGTCAGCGGGGTGCCATCGAAGTGGAACCCGTGCACCGGCACGCCACCGTGGCTGGGCGGCACGAACATGTTCCACAGGCCGGCGGCACGCGCCTTGGGTTTCAGCTCCTCGATGACATGGATGACCTTCCAGCGCTCGCCCTTGTGCGCTTCTTCCTCATAGCGGGCTTCGTTGGGATAGATATGCTCGTCCATGAAGGCGCGCAGCCGTTCGAGCATCTCCTGGGTCCGCTTGGAATATTCGAAGTGCATGGGTGTCTCCCCTTGGGTCCATCATCATTGGTGCACGGGCGACCTTGCCGGGTGAATCGGCGGCCCGCAACCTGTGGCAAGAAGAGAGGTTCGGCGTCCAGCGCCTTGCGTTTGATCAACTTGCATTTGATCAAACGGCGCGTAGGCGGATGCGCGCCGTGGAACGGGTCCGCGTTCGACGGCGCACCTCAAGTCAGCCGCATGCTGAACGCCGCCGAAGCGGCCCGCCGGCCGGGCGTTCGGCGAGTCAGCGAACCAATGCCTTTGCATTGATCGCTGCCGCCTCTCGCCTAAAGCCTGCCCAGCTCCGCCGGCTTCAGCTGCATGCGCAACCTGACCGCGCGGGCGGGCGGGTCGATGGCGCTGGTCTCGAAGCGGACGGCCTTGCCGGGGGCCACCGACTCCGCCTCGGGCCTGACAGTCCAGCGCGCAACCTCGCCGCCGCGCGCATCCAGCAGCAGAAGCTCGACCGGCGGAACGGGCTGCGCCTTTGCCGTCGGGTTGGTGATGGTGCCGGCGATTTCCCAGACCTGGCGGTTGCCCGGCAGGGCACGCCGCATGGCCTCTGCCTCTACGGCAAGCGGCGACGGCGGGGTGCGCGGCAGGCTGACGGTCGGGGCCCAAACGCCACTGATCCCAATCGCGGCCGGGTTGTAGCGCGGCAGGCCATAATCTTCCGGCGCCACGCGCCCGGTGACGACCAGCAGCGCCCAGACGACGGCAGCAAGGGCCAGCAGGCCCACGAGCATGGGCCAGCGGCGGCGGGGGGCCTCGTCCTCCTCGTCGATGTCCGGGATATCGGGCTCGGGCGCGGGCTCCGGCGCGGGCGCGGGCGCGGGGGCATCGGCAAAGGTGTCGCGGCCGGCCTCGGTCTCTTCGGCGGGCACCTGCGCCAGGGCGCCGGGGTGTTCGGGCATCGGGATGGGAACCGGCGGCGCCTCGAAATGGATGGTCGGCCGCGCCGGCGGCGCGAACAGGGGCGAGGACGGATCCTTGGGCGGCGTGAAGCCCGGCAGCGTGAAGACCGGCGGCGGCCGGTCGAGCGGGGGGTTGAAATCCGGTTGCGGCGGTGGGGCAAGCGGCTTGGGGTCGGGCCAGCCGCCGCCGCTGGCCCAAGCCGCATCCGCCAGGCGCGGATGCTCCTCATCGGGCGGCAGCAGATCCTCCACCTCGATCACCACTTCCTCGGGCGTCGCGGCCCACACGCTGCGGCAGACCTTGCAGCGCGCGCGGCGGGGGCGGAAAACGGGCTCGTCATCCGGTCCCGGCTCGGTCGGCCAGTCGATTACATCGATCCGATAGCGGGCCCCGCAATTGGGGCAGGTCAGCTGCATGACCCGCTTTTCCCACAGGTTGCGGCATCCACACAAGAGACTGCGCCCAGTCGCCACGTCCAGGGTGACGCGCGGCTGCGGCCTTGGGGTATCATCCGCCTGCGGCCTCGCGCGCCTGCCGATTGCGTCTGCCGCCCGCCCCCGTCTATGGCAGCGCGCCTATGGCCGATGCGCGACCCGCCCCCAAACGCCGACACAACGCCCGTGCACAGACGGTCGGCCCGTTCGGCTGTCTTGCCCGGGTGGGGGCGCTCGCCGTCCTGCTATGGATCGGGGGCTTTGTCTGGTTCGTGCTGGGCTTGCCGGGCCCCACGGCCGACGGCACGCGCACCGACGGGGTCGCAGTGCTGACGGGCGGCCCCGGCCGGGTGCAGCGCGGGGTGGCCGTGCTGAAGGCCGGGCTTGCCGAACGGCTGCTGGTGTCGGGCGTGCACCCCAGCGTAAAGCCCGCCGAGCTGGGCGCGGCAGCGGGCATCCCCCGGCAGCTGAACGACTGCTGTGTCGACCTGGGCTTCGAGGCCGAGACCACCCGTTCGAACGCCGAGGAAGTGTCGGCCTGGGTGGCAAAGCACCGGTTCCGGTCGATCCGGCTGGTGACGGCCGCCTACCATATGCCGCGCGCCCGGGCCGAGCTGGAGGCCCGGCTGCCCGAGGATGTGATGATCGTGACCGACGGGGTCGAGGCCGGGCTGCCGCTGGCGGCCATGCTGGTGGAATATGCAAAGTTCCAGGCGTCATGGGTAATGCTGAGAGTGAGGCCGTCCTGATGGGAATCCTGCGCGCGCTCCTGTTCTACATCGTGTTCCTTCTGGGCTCGATCCTGATCACCACCAGCATCGCGGTGGCATCGCCCGTCTCGCGCGGGATGGTGCGCTGGGGTTCGCACCAGTGGGCGCGCTGGTTCGTCTGGTGCAGCCGGGTCTTCCTGGGCATCCGGCTGGTGGTGCGCGGCCGCGTGCCGCAGAAGGGCGTCATCGTGGCGTCAAAGCACACCTCGATGTTCGAGACGATCGCGACGCTGTACCTGTTCCACCATCCGGCCGTGGTGATGAAGGCCGAGCTTAGGAAGATCCCGATCTGGGGCTTTGTGGCAGACCGGCACGGCAGCATCTTCGTGGAACGGGGCAAGGCCGGCGCGGCGCTGAAGTCCATGCTGCGGCAGGCCAAGGCCCGTGCGGCGGAAGGCCGGCTGATCTTCATCTTTCCCGAAGGCACACGCGTGCCCGTCGGAACTGCACCGCCACTGAAGGCCGGGCTTTATGGTGTCTACGGCGGACTGAGGGTGCCGGTGGTGCCTGTCACGCATGATGCCGGCGCATACTGGACCCGCAGCTTCGCCAAGCGGCCAGGCACGGTGACCGTCGCCTTCCTGCCCGAGGTGCCGGCAGGCCTGGGGCGCGAGGAAATGGAGGCGACCGTGCATTCGGCGATCAACCGCGACCCGCATACGGCCGAGGTGCTGGCATGAGCCGCAGGATGCCCCTGTGGGCAACGCTGATCCCTCTCGCCCTTGGCATCCTGGTCTGGGGCTTCATCTGGCGAAGCCATGAAGCGGATTTCGAGGCGGACCTGCGCAAGGTGCTGCCCGCCAATGTCGCCATCGACGCGGGTGGCTTTCCCTATCGGCTGGAGGCGCAGCTGGGTGCCGTAAAGCTGTCGCACAGCGACGCGGCGCTGGACCTGGGGCTGGCGGCCGACTCGGTGGCGATCAACCGCGTGCCCTGGCAGCGCGACCGGCAGGTGATCTCGCTGGGCCGCTCGCAGGCCCGGGTCGCCCTGTCGCCGCTGGCGGGCGCAACCGTGGTGGTCGACGCACCCGAGGCTCAGGCCTCGCTGCGGATCGCGGATTCGCGAATCGCCCGGCTGTCGGCTGTCTGGCAGACACCGACCCTGTCGACGGGCCTGCTGGGCGTGCCTGTGAAGGCAGAGCGCTTCGAGGCGCATCTGCGCGAAACCCCGGCGGCCGACGGCACGCCGCCGCCCGGCCCGCGACTGCCAACGCAGGCGCAGCTGGTGCTGGCCGGAGAGGGGGTCAGCTTTGGGAGCGGAGCGGCGCTGAAGCTTGCGCTGGATTCCGAATTGACGGCGCCCGGCCCAATCAAGAGCCTTGCGGGATGGGCGCAGGGCGGAACGGCAGAAATCCGGTCGGCCATCCTGTCGGACGCAACCGGCGAGGTGGCGCGCCTGTCGGCAACACTGGTGCCGGAAAATGGCCGCCTGCGGATCGCCGGAACGGTGGAAACCGTGTGCCCGGCAACGGTAAGAGCGGCAATCGCCGGCACCCGCGCGCCCGAGGAAAAACGCAGCCGGGTGCCCGAGAGGATCGCGGTGCAGGGAACCCTGCCGGGCGGGATGGCGGCATCCCCCAGGGACCCGGCAAAACCCCCACCCCCGGTCCGCGGCCAGCAACCGCCCTGCCCGGCGCTCAGGTAAGCTGAGAAAAAGCTGCTCGGTGGCTGAAAGCCACCACAAGCGCGACCGCGCGCCGCGGCCAATGCCGCGCCCCCGCGGAGGGCTTCGCCCGCGAGCGCAAAAAACAG
>JBKDAC010000554.1:0-450 GCA_046316515.1 Sandaracinobacter sp.
CCGGCCGCTTCGGGGGCGAGCTTGCGCCGCTGTTTGCCGGCGCCGGTGCCTTTGCGGGCCATGTGCACCCCCTCTGGCTGAAGTTCCGCGGCGGCAAGGGCGTTGCGACGCTGCTCGGCGTTTCGGCGGCGCTGAATCCGCTGGCTGGGCTTGGCTTTGCGCTGGCCTGGCTGGGGGTTGCACTGGCCAGCCGGATTTCCTCGCTTGGCGGGATGGTCGGCGGCTTTGCGGCGGCTGCCGTGCTTGCGGGGCTCGGCTATCCCGAAGCCGGCCTGGCAGTCGGGCTGCTGGCGCTGTGGGTGCTGTGGACCCACCGCGAGAACATCGCACGGTTGAAGGCCGGGACCGAACCCCGGATCGGTCGGAAGGCGTGACCGGCGAATTGCCGTGCGCTTTGTCCCCGCTCGGGCGGCTGGCGCGGCTTCGGGGGGGGCGGAGGGACGGGGGGGG
>JBKDAC010000555.1:0-2565 GCA_046316515.1 Sandaracinobacter sp.
CGCGAAAGGCTCAAGCGACAGACTATCGAGCATCGGCGCTTGCAACACCGCAAGCTCGCCGCCTAACATCAACCCCCAGACGAGGCCCGCACTCCGCTAAGCTACGCCGCAACCTGTGCCAAATGTTCTGACGACGGACACCTCCTCAAATCACAACCTCAAATCTGTGCCATTGGTGCTGACGGGGGACAGGAAATATACCGATCGACAAGGTGGATGGCGCAGTCATCTCGAGCCTTGAGAAGCGCTTGTTGACTCCGGACAGGCTCGGGCAGTTGCTTGAGAACCTCATAGATCGATCAGACGAGGCCCACGCAGAACGCCGAGCGCGGGCCGGGCGCTTGCGTGCCCGGCAGACAGAAGCGAATGCAGCGATCGCTCGTATGTGGGATGCAATCGAGAGCGGACTTGCGCAACCTACCGATCCCGAAATCCGAGGTCGGCTAGAGCAAAGGCGAATCGAGATCGCGGCTCTTGGCGAGCAGATCAGAGCCATCGAGATGCAGGACGTCGACAAGCGTCGGCGCGCGATTACGCCAGCCGTTCTGGAGCGGTTTGGCGACATGATGCGAGATGCGCTGCGAG
This sequence comes from Sandaracinobacter sp., assembly GCA_046316515.1. Lineage (GTDB taxonomy): Bacteria > Pseudomonadota > Alphaproteobacteria > Sphingomonadales > Sphingomonadaceae > Sandaracinobacteroides. Next base: position 586 of record JBKDAC010000555.1, read on the forward strand.
GCCCGGATCCGACCTTGAGGCGCGGCTATCTTCAGTTGCTCGTGAGTGAGGTACGCCTATCGAATGAAGAAATCATCATTCGCGGCTTTCCCAAAGACCTCGAGCTGGCAGTTGCGCAGACCGCACAGACCGACACGCTCCCGGTGCCCACTTTTGCCCGGAAATGGCGCGCCCGGAACGATTCGAACGTCCGACCCCCAGATTCGTAGTCTGGTGCTCTATCCAGCTGAGCTACGGGCGCGCATTGCGGAGGGCGCGCAATAAGGGAGAGCGACGCGGATTGCAAGCCGCCCGCAAGCACCGCTAGGGAAGCTCCCATGCCCCATCCGATCCCGCAGCTGATCCTCCCGGCACTCCTGCTGCTTCCGGCCTGTTCCGGCTCAGGGGGCAGCTATCCGTCCCTCCTGCCGCGCCCGGCCGAATCCCCGCGCGAGATCGCCGCCCCCGGTGCCGATGTCCTTCCAGCCCTCGCACCCGAACAACAGGCGAGCCTCCGCGCAGATCTTGCACGCGAGCGCGCACTCCTCGACCAGACCGAGACCGACCTGCGCGACGCCGGCGCTGCCCTCGATCGCGCCCTTGCGGCAGCCCGCGGCACCCGTGCCGGCGCCGACGCCTGGTCCAACGCCCAGATGGCGCTGTCCCGCTACGATCTCGCCCGCAGTCCCCTGGGCGATGTCCGTGCCCGCCTGATCCCGCTCCAGCGTAGCGTCGACAGCCTGCCCGCCACCGATCCGGATCGCCAGGCTGTCGAAACCCTGGCCGCCCGCGCCGCCACCGGCGCAGACGCCGCCCAGCGCCAGGTCGATGCCGCCAACCGCGCCCTTGCGGCCTAGGGCTCCATCATCTCGGTTGCGCCGCCCGCTGCGGGCGTGCAAGCGTCCGGTCCTGAACAGCGAGGGGGGCAGAGAATGAGCGGCACAGCACCATCGGTGCACGGAAGCTGGTCGTCCCGGCTGTCCTTTCTCTTCGCGACCATCGGCTTCTCGGTCGGACTCGGCAATATCTGGCGCTTCCCATGGCTGGCCGGCGAAAACGGCGGCGGCGCCTTCGTCCTCGTCTACCTGATCTGCGTGCTCACCCTCGTGGTGCCGCTGGCGCTTGCCGAATTCCTGATCGGTCGGCGCGGCGGCCTCTCCCCGGCGGCCTCGGTTGCCCGTCTCGCCGTCGCCGAAGGCCGCTCGCCCGCCTGGCGGATCGGCCAGGTCATCGCGATCGTCTCGGTCATGGGGATCGGCACCTTCTACTGCGTGATCGGCGGCTGGACCCTCGCCTATAGCTGGAAGGCCGCAACCGGTGCGCTGTCTGGCCTCGACACCGGCTCCAGCAAGGCCCTATTCGACGGCCTGCTCGCCTCCGTGCCCCAGCTCGCCGGCTGGACATCCCTGTTCCTCATTGCAACCGGCGCCATCGTCGCCCGCGGCCTCAACGCCGGTGTCGAACGCGCCACCGGCATCCTCATGCCGATCCTCTTCTTTGTCATTGCCGCGCTCGCCATCTGGGCTCTCATCGCCGGCGACGCGAAGGCAGGCCTCACCTTCCTTCTGGCGCCCGATTTCTCGAAGATCCACCTCTCCACCTGGGTCGCGGCCATCGGCCAGGCCTTCTTCTCGGTCGGCATCGGCATGGCCGGCCTGATGCTCTACGGGGCCTACCTGCCGAAGTCCGTAAGGCTGCCGGGCACGGCTGCGGTCGTTGCCCTGGCCGACACAAGCGTGGCGCTGCTTGCCGGCGTCGCCATCTTCCCGTTCCTGTTCGCGCAAGGGCTCGAGCCCGCCGCAGGCCCGGGCCTCGTCTTCGTCGTCATGCCCGTTGCCTTCCAGGCGGTCGGCGCCGCGACCGGCGTGATCGCCTTCCTCTTCTTCGCCCTGCTCGTGATTGCAGCCCTCACCTCCATCATCGGCATGTTCGAGGTGATCGCCGCCATCGGTGCCGAACGCGGCATTCGCCGCGCGCCGCTGGTCTGGGTCACCACGGGGC
>JBKDAC010000556.1:0-5922 GCA_046316515.1 Sandaracinobacter sp.
CCCCAGAACAGCATGCCGACAGAGGGCGCGCCATCGCGGCCCGCCCGGCCGGTTTCCTGGTAATAGGCCTCGATCGATTTCGGCAGGCCCATGTGCACCACGAAGCGGATGTCCGGCTTGTCGATCCCCATGCCGAAGGCGACCGTCGCGCACATCACGCCCGCCTCGGTCCGCTGGAACCATTTCTGGTTTGTCGCGCGCAGCTCGGGCGCAAGGCCCGCATGATATACACGCGCTGCCAGCCCTGCCGCCGTCAGCTGCTCGGCGGCAAGCTCGGCCCCTTTGCGGGTCTGGCAATAGACGATGCCCGGCACCGCGCCTTGCGCGCGGGCAAACTGCATCAGCTGTTCGGCGGGACGGCGCTTCGCCTCTGCGCGATACTGGATGTTCGGCCGGTCGAAGCCGGCGACGATCAGCCGGTCGGGTGCAATCCCCAGCTGATCGCAGATGTCGGCGCGCGTGGCGGCGTCGGCCGTTGCCGTCAGCGCGATGCGGGGAACGCCGGGCAGCAGGTCGGCCAGTGCCTTCAGCCGCCGGTAATCGGGGCGGAAATCATGGCCCCACTGGCTCACGCAATGCGCCTCGTCGATCGCGACCAGGCTGACGGGCCCCTCGCGCACCAGTGCACGGAACCCCTCCATCGCGGCGCGTTCGGGTGCCACATACAGCAGGTCCAGCTCGCTTGCCCGAAAGGCCCGGACGGTCTCGGCGCTGTCACCTGACTGGCTGTTAAGTGCCGCCGCCCTGACACCGGCAAGCCCCAGCGCGCGCACCTGGTCGGCCATCAGCGCGATCAGGGGGGACACCACGATTCCGCAGCCCGGACGGCACAATGCGGGGATCTGATAGCAGAGCGACTTGCCGGCCCCCGTCGGCATTACCAACGCGACGTCGTGCCCGGCCACCACGTCGGCGACCACGGCGGCCTGCACCCCGCGGAACCCCGCAAAGCCGAAGACGCTGGACAGGACTTCGGCCGGGTCACGAATCATGGCCAACCTGTTGGCCGCGAATTCCGAGCGCGGCAAGTTGGTGGCCGCGGACGCGAAGCTGTGGCGAAGCCACAATTCCAAGCGCGGCAAGGCGTTGATTGCTGGCTTTCAAGGCATGGGCAAGGGTAGAAGGCGAAGCATGCAGCAGATGATCGACCGCGGAGACGGAATCCGCCTGGCCGCCGAACATGTCCCCGGCCGCGGCCCCACCATCCTGTTCCTGCCCGGCTACATGTCCGACATGTCGGGCACAAAGGCGCAACATCTGAAACGCTGGGCGAGAGGTGCAGGCCGCGCCTGCCTCCTCCTCGATTATTCCGGTTGCGGCGCCTCCGAAGGCGATTTCGATTCCGGCTCCATCCGCCGCTGGGCGGCCGACGCCCGCGCCGCCGCCGATGCGCTGGCGCCCGGCCCGCTGCTGCCGGTCGGCTCGTCCATGGGCGGCTGGATCATGCTCCACCTGGCCCTTGCCGATCCGGCGCGCATCACCGCCCTCGTCGGCATTGCGCCCGCCCCGGATTTCACCTGCTGGGGCCTGGCGCTGTCGGCCGAGGATGTGGAACGCCTTGCCCACCAGGGCTTCACCACGCGGCCCTCGGCCTATGCCGACAGCCCCTACCGCTACAGCCGTACCCTCATCGACGATGCAGCAGGCGCCTGCCTCCTCGATGCGCCGATCCCGCTCAATTGCCCGGTCCGGCTGCTTCATGGCGAGGACGACCCCGACGTCCCCTGGATGGTCAGCCAGCGCTTGATGGCAGCCTTACGCTCAACCGATGTTCAGCTGACCCTCGTCAAAGGCGGCGATCACCGGCTGTCGTCGCCGGCCGATCTCGCGCTCCTCGAGCGCACGCTGGAAAGTCTCTGTCCCTGATGCGCGTCCCCATCTTTCTCCTTCTTGCGCTCTTCGCAACCGCGGCCCGGTCGCAGGAGCCCTATGACCCCAAGCTTGATTCCAAGCGCTATGAAGGCTGCGTCAACGCGATCCCCACCGATGCCGCGGCCGCCGAATCCTTTGCCCTGCAATGGCAGTCGCTGGGCGGCGGCCTGCCTGCGCGCCACTGCCAGGCGCTCGCCCAGCTGGGGCGCGGCAATGCCGCCGGCGCGGCACAGACCCTCGCCAAGGCCGCCCAGGCCGCCGAGACGGCCAAGAGCCCGCAGGCTGCCGACTTCTGGGGCCAGGCCGGCAATGCGGCGATGCTGGCGGGCGACGCCAAGGGGGCTGTCCAGCACTTCAATTCGGGGATCGTGGCCGCCGGCGAGTTCGCGCCCCTGCGCACGGCCAACCTGCTGATCGATCGCGCCCGGGCCCATGTGGAACTCGGCACCCTGGCCGCTGCCCGCGCCGATCTCGATCGGGCTACCGGCCTTGCACCCAACGAGCCCGACGGATGGCTGCTGTCGGCCGCGCTCGCCCGCCGCCAGGCCGACCTGCCGCGCGCCCGCGCCGATATCGCCCGCGCCGCCGCGCTGGCCGCAACAGACCCCGACGTCCAGTTCGAACAGGGCAGCATCGCCGCGGCTGCCGGCGACACGGCAGAAGCCCGCCGCCTGTGGGAGCAGTTGGTGAAGACCGCCCCTGCCTCCGACGCGGCAAGGCTGGCGTCGGCAGCGCTCGCCGGCAGCTGAGGCGTCGCCAGAAGCAGCTCGTCTTCAACCGCCCCCATCTCGCCCCGCAGGAGAGCAGACATGTGACCCGCCATATCGTCCGTCCCGCCCTTGCGGGCGCCCTGCTGTTCGCAGCACCACTTGCGGCACAGGCAGCTGCGCGCATCGGGGCAAACATCGTGCCCGTGGCCCCTGTCAGCGTCCAACGCCGTCGGTCGCCACCGTCATGGCCCAGCGCAGCCAGTCGGCCGAACAGCTGCAGATCGACGACGCCCAGGCCCAGAAGGCAACCGCCTGGTAGAACAGCTATGCCGGCTGCCTGCAGTCCCGCTGCTACGCGCTCAACTGAGGCGTCCTCAGGGTCAGACGGCGCCGACTCCGGCGCAGTCGGCCAGGCAAAACCAGCTCAGTCCTTCAGAAACAGCCCCACCAGCTCGGGCCGCAGCCGGGCCGGGCGGGCAGCCTCGCGGTCCATGATCACCCAGGTCGTCCGGGCCTCCACCCGCACGCTATCGTCGGGCCCCGTGATCCGCGTGCAGCGGTCAAAGCGCGCGCCCTTCGGGTTCTCGCCCCAGGTCTCGGCCGTCAGCACCTCGCCCGCGAACGAGGCCGCGCGATAATCGATCTCGTGGCGGGAAATCACCCACAGGAACCGCGCCTGTGCGTCGGCAGGTGCAACGGCCGCCCAGTGCGCGGTCGCCACCTCCTGCAGCCAGCGCACAGTGACGATGTTGTTCACATGCCCATTCTCGTCCATGTCCGCCGGCCCTGGTGCCAGCGTCATGCGGAACGGCGCCGGCATCAGCCGCGAATCCTAGAACAACGTGCCATCAGGCCTTCATCTGCCCGTCGAACGTGGCCAGGATAAAGGCGAACTCCTCCGCCGTTTCCCGCAGTCTGTCGAACCGGCCCGACTTGCCGCCATGCCCGGCGCCCATGTTGATCTTCAGCAGCAGCACATTGTCGTCGGTTTTCACCGCCCGGATGCGCGCAGCCCATTTCGCCGGCTCCCAATAGGGGCCGCGCGGGTCCGCAAGCCCGCCCGTGATCATCATGGCCGGATAGTTCATCGGCACCGTCTGGTCATAGGGCGACAGTCGCAACAGCCGCTTCAGCACGACAGGATCGTTGCGCGGATCGCCCCATTGCGGCCATTCGCCCGGCGTCAGCGGCAGGTTTTCGTCCAGCATGGTGTTCACGATATCGACGAAGGGCACATGCGCCACGATCGCCCGCCACATGTCGGGCGCCTGGTTCACCACCGCCCCCATCAGCCATCCGCCGGCCGATCCGCCGCTTGCAGAGTTGAATCCGTGCCGGCCAAAGCCCTGCCGGTTCAGATAGCGCGTGGCATCGACGAAGTCGTTGAAGGTGTTCTCCCGCTTCTCCAGCTTGCCATCCAGATACCATTGATAGCCCAGGTCGTCCCCGCCGCGGGTGTGCACGATCGCATAGGCAAAGCCCCGGTCCAGCAACGACAGCCGCGCGCTTGAGAAATAGGGCGGCGTCGCAATGCCATAGCTGCCATAGCCATAGACATGCAGCGGGCGCGTCCCATCCTTCACATAATCCTTGCGATAGACGACCGACACCGGAACCAGCGTGCCGTCGCGCACCGGCGCCATCAGCCGCTCGGTCACATATTGGCTGGCATCATAGCCTGACGGGATCTTCTGCACCTTGCGCGTCACCAGGGTGCGGAAGGGCAGCTGGTAATCGAACACGGTGGCGGGCGTCACCATCGAGGAATAGTTGATCCTCAGCGCCTTGGTGTCCGGCTCGGCATTCACGCCCAAGCTCGCGGTGTAGCTTGCCTCGGGGAAAGCAACCCGCCGGTCGGTTCCGTCCGGGAAGATCAGCCGGATCTGGTCCAGCCCCGCCAGCCGCTCCTCCACTGCCAGAAACGACCCGAAGGCCGTCATGCCCGTCAGATAGGATTGCGCAGTGCCCTCCACCAGCGTCGTCCAGCTCGCCAGGTCCGCAATTGGCGCTGTTGCGATGCGGAAGTTCACATGGGTGTCATTGGTCAGCACAAAGGCTGTGTCGCCCCGCGTGTCGACGATATAGCGCACGCCCTCCTTTCGTGGCCGCACCAGCCGCGAGCGCCCGGCGGGATCGCCCGAATCCAGCAGGCGAAGCTCGGTGGTGTCGGCCGCATTGGCGCCCAGCACGATCCAGCGCCGGTCCTGCGTCTTGCCGACGAACAGGTCGAAGCGCGCGTCCTTTTCCTCCAGCAGCAGCCGGCTCTCGGGCGTCCCCATCCGATAGAGGAAGGCCTTGGTCGATCGCCACTCGGGCGACGCGTTGGTCCAAACCAGCCCGCGCGAGTCCGCAGTCCAGGCAATGCCCCCCTTCGTCTCGGTCGCAACCGTCTCCAGGTCCTTGCCCGTCGCGATGTCGCGGATCAGCAGCGTGTAGCGCTCGGCGCCATTGCTGTCGGTCGAATAGGCCAGCAGCCGCCCATCGGGCGACACTTCCAGCGTGCCCAGCCGGAAATACGCTTTGCCCTCGGCCAGCTTTGGCTCCGACAGGATCAGCTGGTCCCGGCTGGTGTCGCCCTCTGCCGTGCCGCGCGGCCGGCGGTACCAGTTGCGATACTGTCCGCCCGTCTCGAACGCCCACCAGTAAAGCCAGTCGCCGTCGGGATAGGGGACAGAGGCATCATCTTCCTGGATGCGGCCCTTCATCTCCTCGAACAGCGCCTCCACCAGCATGGACTGGTTCCGCATCCGCTCTTCGAAATAGGCGTTCTCAACCTTCAGATAGGCCAGGATCTCGGGATCATCGACCTTCGGATAATCCTTGTCGCGCAGCCAGGCATAGGGGTCCTCGATGGTGATCCCGTGCAGGGTAAAGCGATGGGTGCCGCGGCGCGCGACGGGAGGCTGCATGGGCTGTCCGTTCGTTTGTGCAAGAAGGGGGCTGGCAGGGATGGCGGCAACCATGCCGGTTGTTCCGCTGATGGCAGCGGAAACGCTGCCGGCGACAAAGGCGCGACGATCCATGTCCGGGATGTAGCCGTCCCTGCGGCCCCCGCCAAGCGCTGCTAGCGGCGGATCATCACCAGTGCTGCCGCCACCAGTGCCGCAACCACCATCTCCACCGGGCCCAGCACCTCGCCGAACACCAGCCAGCCGGCCGCCGCCGACACCAGCGGCTGCACCAGCAGCCCGATGCCGATCACGGGCGCCGGCAGCTTGCCGCTGGCGAACACCATCAGCCCCTGTCCCAGCAGCTGGCTGGAAATGGCGAGGCCCACCACGGGCCGCCAGTCGGCCGGCCAGATGGAGCCGGGTTCGATCAGCGCCAGCGGCAGCAGTAC
>JBKDAC010000557.1:0-8544 GCA_046316515.1 Sandaracinobacter sp.
CGTTCCAGTTTTTGTGAATGATTGCGTAGTCGGTTTTCATGCCTGCCTCCTTTGGCGTTTGGGTTCGTCCGGTGGACGGGGAGGCAAACGGCAGGGTTTGAAGGGGCAGCGTCACCGAAGGGAAACGGCCAACACGGGAGCCTGAATGAAATGAGGGCGAATGGATCGGGCAAGCCGTTGACGATGCACCGGCCCTGCCAACATTCCCGTCATCATCACCGGACGATCACAGACGCAAGGCAGACAATGAAAAGGGCCGACAAGCGGCCCTTCCCATGAAACGGTGCTCAATTCGAAATTGGCTATGTGCCGCCGTCAGCAGCCAAGAGTGCCTCAATGTCTGTTCCTAGCGGCACCTCGATGCGCATCCCTTCAGGACCTTCCCACGGCAGCATTCCCAACTGCCACATGAGCCGCTCAACATGGACGTTCAATGCCAGAAATTCATCGAAGGATTCCCATAGGCCCATACGCATACGCAGGCGCTCCAACCGATCCCGATAGATCGGAAACCAATGTTGCAAGCCAGCTTCGGAGAGCGCAGCCACCAGTTCGCCATCTCCATCAAAGGGATCAGCGCCGCTCGCCGCGCAATGCCCGAGCAGATCGGCGGCAAATTGAAGCACGTAGGAAATACGCGGCATGACGACCCCGAGAAGGCGATCCATGTCACCGTGGTAACGGTAATCGAGTCTTGCTGCCAAACCTGCTGATCTCATTTCGCCCAAGGCGGTGACAAGTAGCTCGCGTTTGACGTCAGTGTGATGTGGAGGGTCGCCAAAGCCCGCGCTAATATGAGACCCCAGATATCCGAAAATCGCTGGATGCAGGCTGGGGTACAAAAAGCCATGCAGCGGGTCACTGATCGGTTTCATCCAAACATCTGGCAGATGGCGCTCGATCATTTCCGATATCGCGACTTCCGCGAGCTGCCTCACAAGGATGTACAGCCCCCATTCTACGTCACCACTTTCATCTGAGAGCAACGCAAATGCAGGTCCGGCATCGACGATAACCCGCTGCTTCCAAACGCCATCTCTTTTGACCGTCATGGTTCGGGCAATGCCTTGGCCAATTTCCTCGGGAGCGGTTTCCGCAGGCGACGCTCCCTCATATCCTCGGTCAAGTGTGGCAACGGCCTCTCGATAATCCGTCGCGACAGTAATGCCATCCAAACGGTGCAGCGGAAGGGCCTGCACAAGGGAAGCCACAACTCCTTGGATTGCGTTTGATAGCTCCTGCACATTGTCAGCGTCACCGCAACCGATGAGGGACAACTCATACTGCCATGCCTGTTCGCTTTGCTTGATGATGTCTGACGGAAAGAGTGGCTTATCCTCGTTTCGCGGTTTGGGAACCAGCGCCAGATAAGGCTCCATCGCGCCGCTAACGGCCTCGTCAACGAGCTGCATCGAACGTTCGCCAATGCACTTTTGCAACTGCTCAAGATACTCATTCGTTGTCGGGGCAAGAAAGAAATCATGGCTGCATCTCGCCGCCTCCTCATTGAAGTCTGGCAACGACACGACATCAAAATCAGCAGCGGCCCCAACCAAGAGTCTTTCGGGGGAAATCGGCAGAATAATGGCGACGAGTTGATCCCAATCTGCAAACATGGCGGGGGTGGACTGGCCGGCTCGATCCATTGCCAGTGCTGCGCAGTCAGGCAAAATCGCGCCTGACTGCGGGGCGGCCACAATGCTCCAACTCAACTCCTCAAACATTTTGAGGCGGGGTTTGGAGCTGGAAATCTGAGTGAGTGCCTTGTTGTGACTTTCTCGAACAAGGCCCCCCGAAGCCCGAAGCCAAGTTGCAAAAGTGCTGCGCATCATGGGGAGAAAATCGGCCACGAGCGTGGTGAAGTTCTCTTTCGCCATGAAAAATGCAATGCGCTGGATCAGCCCGGTGGGCAGACCCAGATTTTCGAGACCTTCAATCTCACCGAGCTTGTCGGCAAGGTTCTGTCGGAACATTTCATTAGGTTCGTCTTCGTCTAGTCCCATCAGCGATTGAAGCCGCTTATCATCGTCGAGAAGGGTTTGGACGCCATTCGCCATCATTCGCAAACCGCGCTCCATGCTCACGCGAACATGGGCAGTGCGCGGCACAAGGTGGTTCACGATCTCAGCAGCATTCGTTGAGTCTATTGATGAGCCAATAGACTGAGCGCGCATGTCAGAGAGCATTCGGGAAACTGGTGTTTCGATTTCTGTGATTTCGTCATCGAGAGTACGCTCCCCGTCGGCAACGGGATCGGCATAGAAATAGTCCGAAGCTCCCACCTCTTTGAGCCGCTTCTGCTCAGGAGCAGAACCACGCGCGAAGACCCAAATCTCCTTACGTTTCGGGCGAATGCCAAAAGGCTTCTGAAGGAAGCGGGGCAAATAGTGTTGATTGGGGCCTGTGGGCAAAATCGCTCTCGATGCTAGGGTTCAAGAGACGCAATATAGTCTACTTGCCACACCATGACGAGCGAGTGTCGAGGACTATCCAGATCCTTTCTGGGACTTTGCGCCAGGGTGAAGGCGCCCGTCAGGCCGCCTCCCTGATGTCATTCGAGGTCAGGCTCAGGAGGTATTCGGCGGCCTTGTTCGCAGCACTTGCTGCCGTGAAGATAGCCTTGCGGTCGCCTTTGAGAATTCGCAGCCAATGGCCGATATAATCGGCGTGGTCGGGACGCGGTTCAACCGTGATGCCAAGATCGCCGCAAAGGAATGCCGCGCTGAGTTCGGCAACCATTTCTTCCATCGCATAGGCATCGTCACCAAAGCGTTCACCGAAGGTGCGTGCAAGGCGATGTTCGGCACCGGACCAGTGGGACAGCTCGTGAAGCAGGGTTGAATACCAACCTTCGGAAGCCGTGCTGGTCTTCGTGCCAACGAAGCGATGACGATCCGGCATCGCGATACAATCGGTGCGGCGATTGTAATGCGCGCTCATGCCACCGATGGTGATGCTCGCACCGCTCGCGGCGATAAGCTGCTCGGCACGTTCACACGGCGTGATGGCATCGGCGTTCTCGTCGATCTCGGGCATGGTGAAACCATCGACCTGTGCGACGTTGAATACGCGTGACGCGCGCGCGATGAAGCGACGGCTGCCACGTTCATCGTCATTAGATGCAGATTGATCCTGCTCGCCAGGTTCGACATCCTTGTAGAAGATGATGACGGATGATTTCTCGCCCTTGCGGACTTGAGCGCCCTTCTCTTGCCACTGGCGATACGTGCCCCAAAGGCCGGTCGTGAATTGCTGGCAATAGGCCGACGCCCAAAGGGCGACAGTGTTGACGCCACGATAGGCGCGCTTGCTGGCGACATTGACAGGGCGTTCGATGATTGAGCCTTGCGAGTGCCAGGGCATTTGCGGGTGATCGGCGCCAGCTTCGATGGCGGTGATGATCTGATCGGTGATGGATGCGTAAACGTCAGCACGTTCGTGTGATGAAGTGGTCATGTCCTGTCTCCTTTCGCTGTTTCCTGAGGACGCGAAGGGATCAGGCTGGGGGAAAGTCGGCTCAGTCAGCCGCAGGCGAAACAGGCAACACGGGAGCCTGAATGCAATGAGGGCGAATGGATCGGGCAGGCTGTTGACGGGCAGACGCCCTCAGCCACATTCGCGGCTAAGTCTCAGGGAACGGCGGAAGGAAGATCAGAGCATCTTCATTGAACGAGCCAGCGTGAATAAGCTCGTATGTCAATCATCGGCACAGTCGCTGACTCTTGGAGTCGAGCGATTAGTTCGAAGAGAAATGCAGTCGCCGCTTTCTCATGCGGGACAAGTGCATAGCCCCCTGCATCATCGCGATAGAATAACCCTTGTGCTGCGATACAGCCGATATCGATTCGCGTTTGATCATCACCTTTGGCAAGTGCCCCAGCTAGGGGTTCGCCAAGCGACGGCTTCCATTCACTTTCCAATGTCAGAACACCCCCAATGATCCAAGGAAGCGGTTTCGGATCGAAGGTGCCGCCTGCGTGCGGTATAGGAAGACTCGTTCGGTAGAGAGAGCGGACGCTAGCAATTTTCTTCTGAGCATATGCAACTTGCGCAACATCCAGGCTTTGTTTCGCCTCAAACACGGCATAGACACTCTCAGCGGGGATGACATTTACTCCCTCGTGCTGAAAGACGAACGGGGAATATTGCCGGTCGAACACGACAATATCCAACTGCTCACTCGCCTTATTCTCGCTGTCGATCACGATGGCGCGTGCCGCGCGGTATCGCTCAGGCAAGTAGGTCGCCAAAAGGTCAAGCCAGACCGCTTCACTGGCGTCGCCCTTAAGGACCGGATGCCCCATTGTGTCACGACTGATTTGGAGCCGTTGTTTAACGCCGTCATGTAAGGCGGCAAGCAATGTCGTGAGCGTCCAACCTGTCATGTTACGATTTGACTCCAGTTGGTCGCGGCGAGCGCTGCCCTTGCCGCTGCGCTGATGCGCGCATGTTCCTGTGCGGTCAGGTCGTCAGAAATCACATTGTTCGTGTTAGCCGGATCAACCACTCGCGCGGTTGGAAATCGGTCGCGTAGATATTCTAGAATGATCCAAACGCGCTGTGACAAAGTGCCGTAGCGACCTGCGAGCGCAGCCATCGCCGTTAATTCGAGATAGAAGGATGGGAAGTCCAATCCTTTCTGATTGCGCCAGAGTTTGATGATCCGAATTTCATTAACGCAGCCCGAATGAGCAACATGATTTATGTGCGTTATGACGTTCGTCTTAGTCCATGTATCGGCCTTGCGCCGATAAAGCGTGTGGTCATGGGAATGACCGTTTTGTCGTCGCGCTGGCACAAGATCGACGCTGTAGCTGTTGACCCGAACATTGATCGATACATTCTGGCGCTTGGGATTGAAGCCGCGTTGGGTCATCTGATTGAAAAGAGTATCATAGATTTGCTTCATCGGATCAGTGAGCGTCTCTGTCAGTGATATGAACAAGTCGATATCGGTTCCGCTATGATTGGCGGTACCTTTCGCGAACGATCCACTTGGATGAACAGCGACTATATAGCCATTACCCCACGCATTGAGCGCAGGCGTTAAAGCGGCCTGTACTGAGCGAACGGGCGAAGCGAGGCCATTATCAACATGTTCGCGCGCAAGAATGTTCAAGAGATACTGATCGGCACTCACAGTTGGGCCTCATGTCTTCCCTTGCTTGCCCAGTTGCCAAGTCGCGCAAGACAACCTTCAATATCGTCGCGAACCTCGTAAACCCAGAAACGCATGACATCATAGCCGAGTTCTATGAGGCGCTGATTTCTGATCTGGTCTCGACGGCACAATTCACCTGTCCAGTTTCGGTGATATCTCTCCCCGTCAATCTCGATCACAAGCTGTCGATTGCCGTCGGTCAGAAGAAAATCGACGACATATTTTTCGATGGGGTATTGCGGGATCAGCGCAAATCCCGCCGCGTACGCTGCGCGATAGAAGTCTCGTTCCCAGTCAGAGACCATCTCTGGTCGCGCAACGTTGGGGTATGTGGGACCGAGTTGGTTCGTCGCTTTTTGGATCGCCTCAACCTTCTTCCCGTCAAGGGAAGATGCATAGCTGGCGAAGCGAGCAAGGTAGCCGATATCGCACGAAGCGCATTCGGCGAGATCGCCGACAACTACCAGCTGAGCGCGCGCGCGGGTGATGGCAACGTTGAAGAGGTTTCCGTTTGACCGGAGGAAACCGAGCGCGCCTTTAGGGGCACCAGATGATACCACTGGTGAGAAGAGCATGACATCACGCTCGTCGCCTTGGAAGCGGTGCACTGTGTCGGCGAGAAAGCCGCGCGTAACGACCTCAGCAAGCAGCTCCTTGTCCTGATTGACAAGCTGCGTGATCGCGTTTGCTTGGGCGCGAAACGGGGTGACTACGCCGACGCTGCCTTTGTAGCCCTTGTTCAAAATCAGATCGCGAAGCGTCAGAGCTATAGCCTTCGCCTCTGTATTGTTGATTGCGCCACCAGTGCCTGGGCGGTTCACTTGCCCCTTCACATCAACCCACCGAATTCCTGGCTCTGCACGATTGGGAGATTTCAGATCGTCGTATTTGGTCGCGACACGCAAGCGCTCTTCGTAGAATTCCTCGTTCGAGAACGAAATGATATCGGCGTGCGACCGATGGTGATCGACAAGGCTGACGACATCATCGCCTGAGACATGCGTCGCTCCGAGACCGAATAGCGATTGGTGCGAATAGGCCCAGTGCGGAAAGTCATCGAGAAGATCATATTTTTCGAGCAGCGCTTGATCCTGTCCACGCTGCAATCCGCTGATGTGAGACAACTGCTTTGGATCACCAATGATGACGACGGATTTCGCACGGTAAAGAAGCGGAAGCGCCGATGCGATATCGCACTGGCTGGCCTCATCGAAGACGACCAAATCGAAGTTGCCTGCTTCGAGCGGTATCCGCCCGCGCGCGGAAAGCGACGTGACAGCCCAGCATGGTAGCAGATGCGATACCTCGCGAAGCATCTCCGCATATTTCGCATACACCTGCTTGGAGAGCTGTCCCTGATCACCGGCTTCGATCACCATCTTCAAGATTGATGTGTATTTTCCGAGCTTCTGCCGATCTGCTGCTGATAACATCGATGGCTGAAGACGAAGCCAGAGCTTCCAGAGCATCTGTGATTGTCTGGCGATGCGATCAAGGATCGCTTTTTCGTCGTGCGCAATGTCTTCAAGCGACCGGCCGGATTGAAGCGCCTTGAGCGCCTTCATGTACTCAGCCGACTTCTCTATATCTGTCAGTCGCTCCGGCAGGGAGTCGATAACTGCTCTGCACGCCGCGACATCCGCATCGCTTGCGGGTGTTCGCGAGAGATCAATGCCGATCTGCGCGAACGAGTCTTGATGTGCCTGCATCGACGATGCGAGCGTTTGCAGTCGTCCCGCACGAAATAGCGGCCATAGCAAACCCACCAGTGCTCCAGCTCGTGACCGATCTGCGCGAGCACAAGCTGTTGCGAGCGCCGCATGGCCCGCATGGAAATTCGATAGATTGAACGTGGTGGCCGCTGCGAACAATTCAGGTCCAAGCCGACGCCGCGCATCTTCGGCGGCTTGTTCCAAGCGGTCCACGGTGTTGCGCAATTCGATAAGGCGACCGGTCTCTTCGTTCAGCCGTCGATATTCGGAGATCAATCGTTCATGCGTGGCTTTGGCTTCATCAAAGTCCTCGCGTTCGGATGCGGTCGTGGTGGATGACAGAAGTGCCAAGACATACTCGGCGAGGCGCGCCTGATATGCCTGTGCCCCAACGCGAAGAAGGATAGGCCGAGGGCCAAGAGCGTTCACGCGGGTTTCAACGACATCGACCGCCTTGTTGTTCTTACTCGCGAACAACACGCGCTTGCCTGCCCATGCGGCATTGATGAGCAGGTTGGTGACGACCTGCGACTTGCCTGTTCCAGGCGGGCCGGTGATGATCGTCACTGGCCGCGTCAAAGCGGCAGCGACCGCTTGCCGTTGCTCGGAGTTCATCGGCAAAACTTCGATCAACGGAGACGCAAGATCAGGCGCGGCCTCTTCGCGTTTTTCACCCTTTATCCATCTTCCAAGCGCGGTGTTGGCATAGCTGCTGTCCGGCAGGCCAGCGAGATCGCGCAGCTCCTTTTCCAAGCCTTGGGTGAAGGGAGATTTCTCAGCCATCAGAATGACAGCACGATTGTAGATTCCTGGCTCGGCAATCTCAGTCATCGGGGCGCGTTCCGTATCGAGCGCGCTTGGGTCGATTTCCTCTCGCCAAGGCCATTCAGGGCGCACTGCTTGCAGTCGCATCGCGATTTCATCGACGTCGATGCGGCCTTCCTCTCCGCCGATGCCCAGCTCTTGTTCAAGCTGAACCAGCTCGTTCATCAGCATGTCGCGTTCGACATTCGTGAAGGCTTGGAACGGCTTCTGATTGATGATCGGATACGCAAGATCGATTGTCATGCGACCGTTCGATTCTTGCTCGATCGGGAAGAGCAAGATCGGCTCGACCATGTAGCCTTCCCAATCAGATTTCTTCGATCTGATCAGTGAGACATTTGTGGGATAGCCGAAGTAGAGACCGTAGCGCCCTTGCTCGGAGCGTTTGCGCCCGAGCATACGACGCGCCGCCTCGCTCTCTTCAAAATCCTCCGGCGTCTGTGGGAGTGAGTTGACTTCGAGATAATCGGGATCGCCATACTTCGATGTCAGGAAGGTGGAGACGCCAGTATCGTCATATCCAAGGCAAGCCAGATAATAGCGGCACAAACGCGCGAGGTCAGTGTTCGCAAAGCCGGTGTCCGGCTCTGAATCTGCGGTTGCCATGCGGGGTGCGGATGCGACAAGCGACCAGCGATAGGCACGATCTTGCGAGACGTGGTTTTTCAGCGGGCCATAAAGCAGCTTGTTGATCTGCGTGCGATCAACGCCAAGCGAGCGCGCGAGTGCATCGGCTTTCTGATTGGGTGTCCCCGTTCAGCACCAATGGCACATATTTGAGGTTGTTATTTGTGGTGGGTTGGGGCTTCGTCTTAGTGACGAAGGAACGAAGATGAAGCCCCAACC
>JBKDAC010000558.1:0-5331 GCA_046316515.1 Sandaracinobacter sp.
CCATGCTGCTGTTCGTGGTGCCCGCCATTGCTGAGCAGCTGACAGGGTCGGGCCAGCCGCTGCCGTTGTTGACGCGGGTGATCCTGGGCCTGTCGAATGCGGTGCAGCGCCTGTGGCCGCTGCTTATGGCGCTGCCGCTGCTGGGGGGCCTGGGCCTGTGGTATTGGCAGCGGCAGGGGGACAATCGCCTGCGGCTGGACCGGTGGGTGCTGACGCTGTCGATGGTGGGCGGCTGGCTGTCGGCGCTGGAAGGGGTGCGCTGGGCACGCCTGCTGGCGACCATGCTGTCGGCGGGCCTGCCGCTGGCCGAGGCCTTGTCGATCACGGCGCCCACGCTGGGCAACCGGGCCTGGCGCGAGGCGAGCCAGAAGATTGCCGCGCAGGTGCGGGCGGGCTCGTCACTTTCTGCGACGCTTCCACTGCTGCCCAACCCGCCGGGGCTTCTGGTCAGTCTGGTCCAGTCGGGCGAAAGCTCAGGGCGGCTGGCGCCCCTGCTGGAATCGGCGGCGACCAGTCTCGACCGCCAGCTTTCGGATCGCAGCCGGACCGTTCTGGCTCTGGCAGAGCCGGCGATCATCGTGGTAATGGGCGGCATGGTCGGCGTGATCATCCTCGCCGTGCTTCTGCCGATCCTCGAACTCAACACCCTTGCCGGTCAGAACCTCGGAGCACGCTGAATGCGGATTGCATCCCCCCGCCCGCTTGTCTCGCACGCCATTCCGCGCGCCATTCCGCACGCCATTCCGCGCGCCATTCCGCGCGCCATTCCGCACGGGCGTCCGCGTGGCGAGGCCGGGTTCACCCTTGTCGAGCTGCTGGTCGTTCTGGCCATCATCGGGCTGCTGACGACCGTTGTGGTGATCAACGTGCTGCCCATGCAGGGCCGCGCCCAGGTGCAGAAGGCGCAGGCCGACATCGCGCTGATCGAGCAGGGGCTGGAGTTCTGGCGGATCGACATGGGCCGCTATCCGACGGTCGAGGAAGGGCTGGCCGCCCTGACCGTTCCGACGGCGACGGGCGCAAAGCTCAAGAATCTGCCCAATGATCCGTGGGGGAAACCCTATGGCTATGCAGTCCCCGGCGCGAACAACCAGCCCTTCCTGGTCTTCTCGCTGGGGGCTGACGGGGCCGAAGGCGGCGAGGGCGAGAATGCGGATCTTCGGTCCGACAGCCAGTAGGCGCCCAGCCCCGCGCACCCGTACGCGGGCGGCGGCACGCCGCCGGGACCCTTCAAAGGCGGCGGCCCAGAGGCACCGCGAAGCCGGGTTCACGCTGGTGGAAATGCTCGTTGCGATGGTGCTGCTAAGCCTTGTCGGCCTGACGCTTGCCCGCTTCCAGACCTTCCAGCTTTCGGGTGCCGCAAACCTGGCGACCGCCGCCGCCGCGCGGCTCGAGGCGGACAATCTGGCGGTCGATGTGCTGGCAGCGCCCGGCGCCCCTTCCGGCCCGACAACGGGTGTCGGCAGCAACGCCGGGCGGACATGGCATTACAGCATCACCCCCACCCAGTCGCCCGCTCCGGCAACCATGCCGGATCTTGTGCAGGTGGAGATCGCGGTCAGCCTGCTGCCGGGCGGGCCGGTGCTGGCCCGGCGCACGGTGGTGCGCGGCCGCGGCAATCCGGGGGTCGCCCAATGAGCGCGACCCCCTCGTCCCAGTCGTCCCCATCGTCCCACCAGCCCGAGGCCGGGTTCACCCTGGTCGAGATGCTGGTGTCGCTGCTGATCTTCGGGATCATCGCCAGCATCGCGACTGCCATGGCGACGGGCGCCACCCGCAGCTTTGCGGCAAGCCAGGGCGCGCTGGGCAGCGTGACGGCGCTGGAGGACATGCGGACGATCCTGGCTGCCGACCTGGGGCAGGCTGCGCGGCGGCCGAGCCTTGCCGCCGACGGAAAACCGATGCCGGCCTTCCTGCTGACGCCCGACGGGTTCGTCCTGACGCGGTTTCGGGCCGAGGGTGCGGTGCCGGAAATCGAGAAGGTCGCCTGGGGGTTCGCAGACGGTCGCCTGCTGCGCCAGCCCTTTCCCGCTGTCGACGGCAGCCCGCCGGGCGAGGCGGTGGTGATGGCGGACGAGTTCGCCGAGGCCCGCTTCCGGGTTGCGACGCCCACGGGCTGGTCCGACAGCTGGACCCCTCAGGACCCGACCGACCTGCCGCGCGCGGTGGAAGTCACACTGGTTCGGGCCAACAGCGTGCCGGTCGTGATCAAGCTGTTGGTCGGCGCATGAGACCGCCCGCCCACGAACGCGGCGCGGCGCTGCTGGCGGTGCTGGCGCTGGTGGTGCTGCTGGCCGGGTTCGCGACCGTGGGGCTGGAGCGGCTGAAGGCGGCCGCCACCCACATCACCGATTCCGAGGCGCGCGCCGAGGCGCAGTTGCTGGCAAGCGCCGCGACAGCGACCGCCGCCGAGATGTCGGCCCCGCTGAAGGCACGTCTGCGGATGCAGCCCGGCCTGCTGGACGAGCCGGTGGAGATCGCGACGGCAAAGGGCAGCGTGACCCTGCGCTTTGCCGAAGGTGGCAACTGCTTTAACCTGAACGCGCTTGCCGCGCCGCCCGTGATCGATGCGGCGATGGCGCGCCCGCAGCCGGCCGCCCGACCGCAGGATTTCGCCCGCTTGCTGAGAGCCGTGGGGATCCCGACCCTGGAGGCCAACAGCATCGCCCAGGCAACGGCTGCCCGGCTGGGGCAGACGGGCCAGCTGTGGGCGGACCCCAGCGAGTGGACAGGGATCCCAGCTGTCAGCGTGCGCCATTGGCAATTGGCGGGCCCGCTTTTGTGCACGCTTCCTACGCGCGAACGAGCAACCATCAACCTGAACAGCCTGACGGCAGCGGACGCGCCGATCCTGGCATCGATGGGGCTTGGCACCGACAAGGCGCGGCTTGCCGTGTCGGCGCGGCCCGCCGGCGGCTGGGCCTCGGCCAATGATTTCATGGGCCAGTCGGGCAGCGCGCTCGACAACGGGGGCCAGATGGACGACCAGCTGGGCACCAGCAGCCGCTGGATGCGGGTGAGGCTGGTGGCGACCACCCCTGAGGCCCGGGTGACGCGGGAACTGCTGCTGGATACCCTGCAGCAACCGGCACAGGTGGTGTACAGCCGCTGGCGTAAGGTAGAGATGCTCTCATGACGATCCTGCTGGCCACGGAAGATGGGGTGACGCCCCTGGGTAACGCCGACATCGACGGTGCCACGGCAACGGTTGCCGTGATTCCGGGCGACGACATCGCGCTGCACCGGCTGGCCCTGGTGGAGACGGACACCCGCGCCCGGCTGGCCGAGGCACGCATGCGCGCGACCGACCTGTCGGCCCAGCCGATCGAGGACCTGCATGTGGCCGTGGGCCCGGCCGATGCCGAAGGGGCAAGCTGGGTGGGCCTGATCGCCCACGACCGCATGGCGGGGCATCTGTCGCACCTGAAGGCCGCCGGTGCGGAGCCCGCGCATGTGGTGCCGGCGGCCCTGCTGCTGGCGCCCGCCGCCAGCGCGCCCAGCATGGCGCGCTTCGGCGACCGGGTGCTGCTGCGCACCACGGACCTCGCCGGCCTTGTCGAGCCGTCGCTGGCCTCGGCGCTGACGGGCTCCAGCAAGCTGGGGCGCTTCCTGCAGCTTGGCGAATTTGCGCCCGGTGCTGCGCCCGACCCGTTGCCGCTGGACCTGCTGCAGGGCGCCTATGCCCCCCGCCGGCGCTGGTGGGCCGAACGGCGGTTCCGGCTGGGGGCGATCCTGCTGGGCCTGCTGGTGCTCGCCCTGTTGCTGGCCCCCTTTGCCATCGAGCGGGTTCGCGGCGCGGCCGCCGTTGCCGTGATGGACAGGGCCGTCGTCGAGCTGGCGGCGCAGACGCTGGGCACAAGGCCGGCCGATGCGGAGGCCGGTGCCGCGGCGCTGGCGGCCGCCCGACGCGCGGTAGAAGGTGGCGCACTCGGCGCACGGCTGAGCTTTGCGACGGGCATCATCGAGAGCATTCCGGGCGCCCGGCTCGACAGCGCGCGCCTGCAGCCCGACGGCAGCCTGCTGCTGACGCTGGGCGGGCCGACGGACGCCACCAATCTGGCCGGGCAGCGCTTGGCGGGCGGCGCCTTTGTGGTGCGCACATCCGGCACAATCGCCACGATCGGGGACCGGCAGGCGGGCCGGGCCACCGTCGACACGCCGCTGGCCCGCGCGATGCTGCGGCTGGTGACGGCGCGGCAGGATGCGGCCCTTGCCGGGGCCGCCCGGGCGCGCGGCGCCCCGATGAAGCCCGACGCCGTCGGGGCAGCGCTTGCGGCGGCGGGCCTGGCACCGCCGGGCCAGGCGGGGCCGTCGATCGCCGTTCCGGCTGCGCGATCGACTGTGCTGCTGCCGCTGATCGCGGACCTGGAGACAAAGGGCGCGCGCTTTACCGGCGCCCAGATTACACGCAATGCCGACCAGACCGTGTCGGCAACGCTGGGGGTCGCACCATGACCATGTTCGCTGTCCTTGCCGTGGCCCTGCTGGGTCTGACCGAGCTGCCGCCCCAGCCGGCCGCCCCCGGCCGCTGCCGCACCTTCCTGTGGACCCGCACCGAGGCGCCCGTGCGCATCGCCATGATCGACGAGAGCAGCCAGACGATGCGCCTGCAGAAAGGCACGGGTCGGGGCAAGCAGGTGTTCGACATCGCCCAGTTCGCGCCCGGCCAGTTCGGCGGCCAAGGCTACAAGGTGTCGGTGCAGCTGCAGTTCGCGTCCGGCAACCAGATCCAGAATGGCGCGATCATCGAATCGGGCTCCATGCGGATCGAGGAGGCGAGCGGCGCGGGCGACACGATCGTGGTCCCGGTGGGCGGGATGCGCGGGTGCGGCTGACGCCGCCCGGCGTTACCGCTGCGCCGTAACGCCGGCCGCCTACAGCTTGCACTTCCGCATTCCCGCCACCCCCTTCAGATAGCCCCGCCGGGCCATGCCGGCGGCCACCATCATGCGGAACTTGCGGTCGGCCTCGGCCGCGCCGCTGGCCTCGCGGACCAGGCCGCGAAAGGGGATCAGCGCGTTCACGATGGATTTGGCACCGGCCTCGGCAAGCCGGGTCGGCAAGGCGTCCCCCTGCTCGTCCACTGCGTCGACGTCGGGGCCCAGCACCAAGTCCAGCTCACCGATTGCTCGGCGCAGATCGGCGCAGCTCTTCAGGCCGGCAGTCGTGTAGGGCGCCTTCTGCGCATCGCGCAGCACCTCGTGCGGGTTTTCGCGCATCAGGCCGATGTCCTTGATCGGCTGGCGCACCACGCCTTCGGCCTTTTTCTCCAGCCTGTCCGCGCCGCTTTCCTGCGGCTGGGCCTGCGCCAGCAGGGGCGCTGCCCCGCAC
>JBKDAC010000559.1:0-448 GCA_046316515.1 Sandaracinobacter sp.
GTCTCCACCCGTGCCCCGACCTTAGGGTCAGGGCCGGCCCGGAACAAGCACGGCAGTTGCGCGGCAACCGGCCGCCGTGCCATCAGCAACCATGCCCATCCCAGTCGGCCCCGCCCGCGATCCCGCCTGGCTGCCCCACCGCTATAATGCCGTCGGGGACCGCATCCATTTCGTCCCCGTGCCCCGCACCCGCCACCGCGAGATTCCCTTTCTCACCGACGAGCAACTGCCAGCTGCAAAGAGCCCGACCGTCGTCGCGCGCGCGACCGCCATCGCACATGCACCCGCCCCCGCCCCACTCCACTTCATCCTCCATTCGGCCTTCTGCTGCTCCACGCTTCTGGTGCGCGCGCTCGATCGCGAGGGAATTGCCATGGGCCTGTCCGAGCCGCAGATCCTGAACGACATCGTCGGCTGGCGCCACCGCGGTCCGGTCGAGGGCGCGAAG
>JBKDAC010000560.1:0-9465 GCA_046316515.1 Sandaracinobacter sp.
GCTGCTCCTCGGCGGTCTCCAGCGCGACGATCGGGATGGACTTCATCCGCGCCCGCTCTGCCAGCACCGCCTCCACACCGATGCGCGGATCGACGCCGTCGGCCTGCGCCTGCAGGTTCGACAGAGTCAGCGCCACGAACCAGGTCTTCGACCATTCCATCGGGCCGGGCCGAAGCCGCTGGACGGCCCCGGCCAGTGTCGGTTGCCATTCCGGCGGCACGCGACCCTCCAGTGAGCGCGCGGCCGGCAGGCGGGTCAGCTTCATCAGCACCGGCATCATGCTGCCGGGGCCTTCGGGTACCTCGGTTTCCAGCACCAGCCGCGACGAGCGGTCCAGCGCCTTCAGCACATGGGGGCGGAACCAGTCCACCCCGCGCGGAAGGGCATGGACGGTTCCGAACACATAGGCCTTGCGGCCATGTCCTTCCACCTGCCACAGCGCCGGAACCGAGGGAACGGGTGTCGCGGCCTTGGTCCGCGGGGCCTGTGCGCCGGCCGCTGCCGGGGCAAGCAGCAGCGCCACCAGCAGCAGGAAGATGCGGATCATGCCGCCGGTTTGGGCCAATAGCGGTCCTTCACCAGCCGCTTGTACAGCTTGCCCGTGTCGTGCCGGGGCAGTTCAGGATCGAAATCCACCGAACGCGGGCACTTGATGTGGGACAGATGGGCGCGCGCGAATTCGATCAGCTCGGCGGCAAGGTCCGGTCCGGCATCGGCCCAGTCGCGCGGCTGCACCACCGCCTTCACTTCCTCGCCCAGCTCGTCGTTCGGAACCCCGATCACCGCCACATCGGCAACCTTGGGGTGCATCACCAGGATATTTTCGGTCTCCTGCGGATACACATTCACCCCGCCCGAAATGATCATGTAGCTTGAGCGGTCGGTGAGGAAGAGATAGCCCTCCTCGTCGACATAGCCGATGTCCCCGAAGGTCGCGCCATGTGCGCCCTGCACCTCGCGCGTCTTTTCCGGGCTGTTGTGATAGGAAACCGGCGGCCCGCCGTGGAAGAAGATGCGGCCTTCGCGGCCGGGCGGCAGCAACTCGCCCTCGTCGTCGATGACCCGGATCTCGCCCAGCAGGCTCTTGCCCACCGACCCCTTTTTGCGCAGCCACTCCTCGGAGTTGATGGCCGTGAAGCCCGAGCCTTCGGTTGCAGAATAATATTCGAAGATGCGCTGACCCCACCAGCCGATCATCTGTTCCTTGACCGCGATGGGGCAGGGGGCGGCCGCGTGGATCACCGCCTTCAGGCTGGAGACGTCGTGCCTCGTGCGCACGTCATCGGGCAGCTTCAGCATCTTCACGAACATGGTGGGCACCACCTGGCTGTGGGTCACCTTGTACTGCTCGACCAGCTGCAGATAGCGCTCGGCGTCGAACTTCTCCATCACGATCACGGTGCCGCCGAACTTTTGGACCGCCATCGAATAGCGCAGCGGCGCTGCGTGATAGAGCGGCGCCGGCGACAGATAGACCATGCCCGGCGCAAAGCTGTAGAGCATGGCGACCAGGCCCGACAGCGCGTCCATCTGGTCTATCGGGCCTTCGGGCAGCGGCCCGATCACGCCCTTGGGCCGGCCCGTGGTGCCGCTGGAATAGAGCATGTCGCGCCCGGTGCTTTCGTCCGCGATCCGCGCTGTCGGCTGCGCGGCGAGCGCGGCCTCCAGCGGCTGATAGCCCGGAATGTCGCCGCCCACACTGTAGCGATGGGCAACCACCGGCAGGTCCTTCGCGACCGCGCCCAGGCTGGCACCTGCCACCAGCAGCCTGGCGCCGCAGTCCTTCACTATATAGCCTGCCTCGTCTGCGGTCAGCTTGGTCGAGATGCAGGTGAAGATGAGGCCCGACCGCTGCGCGCCCCAGCAGAGCGGCAGGAAATCGATGTGGTTTTCCAGAAAGATCGCGATTATGTCGCCACGCACCAGCCCGCAGGCGCGGTACAGCTGCGCGGCCTGGTTTGACCGGGCCTCAAGGCCTGCATAGCTCAGCGTCGCGCCCGAATTGGCCATGATGACAGCCGGCAGATCCGGCGTGGTGGCGGCGTGGTGAAACGGATGCATTGAACCTGGAACTCCCTCGTCTCCCATCGGCGTGGAGCCGATCACTCCCATCGGCGTGGAGCCGATCACTCCCATCGGCGTGGAGCCGATCACTCCCATCGGCGTGGAGCCGATCACTCCCATCTGCTGGCGCCGATATCGGCCTGCATCGCTGGCAGCGCAAGCGCAGCCGTGCAGCCTGCCAAAATGGGGCGGAGAGCGCGGACGTGACCCCGCCAACGTTAACCACCATTCAAATAGCCGGTGCCGAATTTTGGCATCATGGTAAAAATGAAGGGCTGGGGGCGGCCCGCAGCCAGAGGGGATTGCGCCATGGTCAGGGCCTTCATTCTTGCAGCCACCGTCGCGCCGCTGCACCTGCGTCCTCGTCTAGGCCGAACGCCCACAAGCGCCAGCTTCCGGTCTCCTCGCCCGCAGCCTAGGCTGCCGACGGGGAGATCGATTCATGGCCACCGTCCACACCCGCACCTGCCACATCTGCGAGGCAAATTGCGGCATCCTTGTCGAGCTCGAGGGCGCAAAGGTCGTCTCCATCAAGGGCGACCCGGACGATGTGCTGAGCCGCGGCCACATCTGCCCCAAGGCAACCGCGATCGCCGACCTGCAGGACGACCCTGACCGCCTGCGCACGCCGGTGAAGCGTGACGGCAACGGCTGGCAACCCATCGGCTGGGACCAGGCCTTCCGCGAGATCGGCGCGCGCTTTGCCGCGATCCGGGCGGCCGGCGGGGCAGGCGGCCTCTATGTCGGGAACCCCACCGCCCACAATTATTCCGTCGGCATGATGACCGGCCATCTGAAGCGCGCGATCGGCACCCGCTTCCTCTGGTCCGCCTCCACCGTCGATCAGATCCCTCACCAGCTCGTCCAGCTGTGGATGTTCGGCCACAACAGCCTGTTCCCGATTGCCGACATCGACCGGACGGAGACCATGCTCATCGTCGGCGGCAACCCGATGGCGTCGAACGGCAGCGTGTGGACGGTTCCCGGCATCCGCCACCGCATCAAGGCGCTTCAGGACCGTGGCGGCCAGCTGATCGTGGTCGACCCGCGCCGCACGGAAACCGCCGAACTCGCCGACACCCACCTCTTCATCCGCCCCGGCACCGACCCCGCCTTCCTCACCGCACTGCTGCTCGCGCTGGAAGAAGCCGGTGCCATCAACCCCGGCCGCCTCTCCCCTATGCTCGACGGCTTCGAAGCCGCGTTTACAGAGCTGCGCGTCTTCGACATCCCCACCCTGTCGGCTCATTGCGGCATCCCGGAAGAGTCGATCCGCGCTGTCGCCGCCCGCCTCGGCGCCGGCGCCCCCGCCATCACCTATGGCCGCATGGGCGTCTCCACCGCCGCCTATGGCACGCTCAACCACTGGCTGATCCAGCTCCTGAACATCGCCACCGGAAACCTCGACCGCGCGGGCGGCATGATGTTCTCCAACCCCGGCGTCGATGTCGTCGCCCAGGCCGGACAGGGTACCTGGGGGCGCTTCAGGTCCCGCGTCTCGGGCCTGCCCGAGGTGATGTCCGAGCTCCCGGTCGTCACCATGGCCGAAGAGATCGCGACGCCGGGCGAAGGCCAGGTGAAGGCCCTCTTCACCATCGCGGGCAACCCGGTGCTGTCCTGCCCCGACGGCCGCGCGCTCGACCAAGCGCTGGACAGCCTCGACCTGATGGTCTCGGTCGACATGTATGTCACCGAAACCAGCCGCCACGCCCACTATATTCTGCCGCCCTGCGGCCCGCTGCAGAAGGATCATTACGCCCTGTTCCTGGGTGCCATCGCGGTCCGCAACTATGCGAAATACAGCCCAGCCCTGCTGCCGATGGGCGAGGACAAGTCCGATTGGGAGGTCGTCGGCGGCCTCGCAACCGCGCTGCTGACTGCGCAAGGCCAGCCCGCGCCCAACCTCCGCCACCCGCGCGACACGCTGGACCACATGTTGCAGAAAAGCCCGCATGGCCTGACGCTGGCGCAAGTCGAGGCCCACCCCCACGGTCTCGATCTCGGTGAGCTGCAACCCGGTCGCCTGCCCGAACGCCTGTACACGCCCGACAAGAGGATCCGCTGCCTGCCCGAGGCCATCCCTGCCGAGCTTCAGCGCTTCGCCGCCCAGATGGCGGAAACCCCCGCCGACAGCCTGCTCCTCATCGGCCGCCGCCACCTGCGCTCGAACAACAGCTGGCTGCACAATTCGAAGCGCCTGCTGAAGGGCCCGGAGCGCTGCACGCTGATGATCCACCCGGCCGACGCCGAACACCGCGGCATCGCCGATGGCCAGCCCGTCACCATCACCAGCCGCATCGGCGCGGTGACCGCCCCCGCCGAGATCACCGACAGCGTGATGCCCGGCACCGTCAGCCTCCCCCACGGCTGGGGCCACGGCCGCGCCGGCGTGCAGCTCTCGGTCGCCCGCACGAAGCCCGGCGTCAGCCTCAACGACCTCACCGACCGCCAGCGTTTCGATCCGCTCAGCGGCAATGCGGCGCTCAACGGAACCCCCGTCACCGTGCTCGCAGCCTGAGCGAGGCCTTCCCCTTTTCTGCTGCACCCGCTAACCGGCGGCGGTGACATCGAAACCCACCTGCTTCCAGGATATCATCCTGACCCTCCACGCCTATTGGGGGCAGCGCGGCTGCGCGATCCTGCAACCCTATGACATGGAAATGGGTGCCGGCACCTTCCACCCGGCCACCACGCTGCGCGCACTCGGCCCCAGGCCCTGGAAGGCCGCCTATGTGCAGCCCAGCCGCCGCCCGTCGGATGGCCGCTATGGCGAGAACCCGAACCGGCTGCAGCATTACTACCAGTATCAGGTGATCCTGAAGCCCTCTCCGCACGACATCCTCGAGATGTATCTCGGCTCTCTCGAAGCCATCGGCATCGACCTTGCTGTCAACGACATCCGCTTTGTGGAGGATGACTGGGAAAGCCCCACGCTCGGCGCCTGGGGGCTTGGCTGGGAGGTCTGGTGCAACGGCATGGAGATCAGCCAGTTCACCTATTTCCAGCAGGTGGGCGGCCATGATTGCGCGCCGGTTGCGGGCGAGATCACCTACGGGCTCGAACGGCTGGCGATGTATATTCTGGGCAAGGAAAGCATCTACGACCTGCCCTTCACCAACGAAGGCCTGAGCTACGGCGACGTGTTCCTCGAAAACGAACGCCAGTTCAGCGCGTTCAATTTCGAGACAGCCAACACCGAGGCGCTGTTCGACGGGTTTCGCAAGAGCGCCGACGAATGCCGCGCGCTGGTGGAGGCCGGCCTTCCGCTCCCGGCCTATGACCAGGCGATCAAGGCGAGCCACCAGTTCAACCTGCTGAACGCCCGCGGGGTGATCTCGGTGGCGGAGCGCCAGGCCTATATCGGCCGGGTGCGCGATCTGGTGAAGGCGGTTGCCGACTGCCACGTCGCGAAGGAAATCAACGCAGTCGCCCCAGCGCAGGCTGGGGCCTCCCCGCCATCCGCAGGCACGTCCGCCGGGGGGCTGGAGCATGCCTGATTTCCTTCTCGAACTCTTCTCCGAGGAAATTCCCGCGCGCATGCAGCCGGCCGCAGCGAAGCAGCTGGCCGAGCGCTTTGCCACGCTGCTGTCCGAAGCTGGGCTGAGCGTCGAAGCTGTCGAAACCCATGCGACGCCCCGCAGGCTCGCGCTTCTGGCGCAAGGCCTGCCCACGGCCAGCGCCGCCACCGCCGAGGAACGGCGTGGCCCCCGCGCCGATGCCCCTGCGCAGGCGATCGAGGGCTTCCTGAAGTCGACAGGGCTTACCCGCGACAGCCTTGAGGAGCGCGACACCGGCAAGGGCGTGTTTCTGTTCGCGACGTTGAAGTCCGAAGGCCGCCCAACCGCCGCCCTTCTGGCCGAAAGGCTCCCCGCCCTCATCACCGGCTTCCAGTGGCCCAAGTCCCAGCGTTGGGGCCCGGCCAGCGCCAGCACGGCAAGCCCGCGCTGGGTGCGCCCGCTGCGCGCCATCATCGCCCTGCTGGACGAGGCCGTGATCCCGTTCGAGGCGATGGGCCTGAAATCGGGCCGGGAGACCTTCGGCCACCGCTTCATGGGCCCGAAGGCGCCGATCCGCATCGACAGCCCCGCCACCTATGCCGCGCAGCTGGCCGACGCCCATGTGATCCTTTCGGCAGAGGAGCGCCGCCGCCTGATCCGCGCGGGCGCCGAACAGGCCGCCGCCGCAGCCGGGCTGCGCCTGCGCCCCGACGAGGGGCTGGAGGCCGAGAATGCGGGCCTCACCGAATGGCCCGTGCCGCTGCTCGGCCGCTTCGATCCGGCCTATCGGGATGTGCCGCCCGAGGTCATCCAGCTGACCATGCGGACCAACCAGAAATATTTCGCGGTCGAGGATGCGGACGGCAAGCTTGCTCCGGCCTTCGTCTGCGTCGCGAACCTGGTGGCCGCGGACGGCGGCGCGACCATCATCGGCGGCAACCAGCGCGTGCTGAGCGCCCGGCTGGCCGACGCGCGTTTCTTCTGGGAGCAGGACAGGAAGGTCCCGCTGGAGCAGCACGCCGAAAAGCTGAAGGATATCGTCTTCCACGAAAAGCTCGGCACCATGGCCGAGAAGGTGGAGCGCGTCGCGAAGCTCGCCCGCTGGCTGGTGGAATCTGGGGCCATCCCCAACCCGCACACACATGTCACCCCGGCGAAGGCCGGGGTCCAGTCCGCGCCAGCCGCGCCAGCTGAACCCGAGGACTGGATCCCGGCCTCCGCCGGGATGACGGAGGGGGGCATGACGGACGCGGAGCTCGCAGACACGGTCGAACGCGCAGCCCGCCTCGCCAAGGCCGACCTCACCACAGGCACGGTCGGCGAGTTCTCCGAACTGCAAGGCATCATCGGCGGATACTTGGCAGAGGCCCAGGACGAGCAGCCGGAGATCGTGTCAGCGCTGAAGCAGCACTACGGGCATGTTGTTGAAGGATGGATACCTGCTGCGGTAGCGCTTGCAGACCGGTTGGACACTCTCAGCGTGTTTTTCTTCGAGCAAATGGTGCCGACTGGTTCGAAAGACCCGTTTGCATTGAGACGAGCTGCTCTATCAGTTATCGCGACAGTGCAAACATGTGGCTTTCGGTTGCCGCTTACGCTGGCACTTTTTGCAACTATGGCCCGCTTTGCGGGCCAGAAAGTCGGTGGCCAGTTGGCAGATCAGTTTGTTGATTTGGTTCGTGCAATGGATGCGGCAGAGATTCCCTATAATTTCGATGATCTGAAGACTCGGATTTACGAGCAGAACCGTACGGAAGAATCTGACAATGAAAGATTCGTCGGGCCTGCTGAAAAGGCGACTGAACAACTTATCGCATTCCTTACAGACCGGCTGAAAGTCCAGCAGCGCGAGGCGGGCGTTGGCCACGACCTTATCGATGCCGTCTTTGCGCTGGGCGGCGAGGATGATCTGGTTCGCCTGCTCGCCCGGGTGAAGGCGCTGCAGGCCTTTGTCGAAACCGACGAGGGCAAGAACCTGCTGGCCGGCTACAAGCGTGCGGCCAACATCCTGAAGGCTGAGGAGAAGAAGGACGGGCGGGTCTACGCGCTCGACCTCGCCATCCCGCTCTCCAAATACATCGGCGAAACCGAAAAGAACCTGGCCCGCCTGTTCGTTGCCGCCGAGGGCTCCGACGCCGCGCTCCTGTTCGACGAGGCCGATGCCCTGCTGGAGCGCGAGGATTTCGAAGGCGCGATGAAGCTGCTCGCCACCTTGCGCGAACCTGTCGACGCCTTTTTCGAACAGACGACCGTGAACGACCCCGATCCGGCCACCCGCGCGCGCCGCCTGGGGCTATTGGCCGGCATCCGCGACGTCATGCACCGCGTCGCCGATTTTTCGAAGATTGAAGGGTAGAATCATGCCCCAGCGCCTCCTCATCCCCTTTGGTGGTTCTGCTCCTTCGGCGCACCACCTGGGCAAGGCGCATCTGGGCGGCAAGGGCGCCAACCTTGCCGAAATGGCCGGCATCGGGCTGCCCGTGCCCCCTGGCTTCACCATCCCCACGCCGCTCTGCGCGCTCTACTACGAAGCCGGCGGCCGCCTGCCCGACGCGCTGAAGGCAAGGCTGACCGAGGGGCTGGCCCATATCGAGCGCGTGGTGGGGATGCAGTTCGGCAGCGCCACCAACCCGCTCCTCGTTTCCGTCCGTTCCGGCGCGCGGGTGTCGATGCCGGGCATGATGGACACGGTGCTGAACCTCGGCCTGAACGACGTGACGGTGGAAGGGCTTGCAGCCCGGTCGGGGAACGCCCGCTTTGCCTGGGACAGCTATCGCCGCTTCATCCAGATGTATGGCGACGTGGTGCTGGGGCTGGATCATTATGCGTTCGAGGATGCGCTGGAGATACTGAAGGACGACCGCGGCGCCACGCTGGACACCGACCTGACGGCCGGGGATCTGAAGGCGCTGGTCGGCCAGTATCAGGCGATCGTTTTGAAAGAGACAGGCACGCCCTTCCCGCAGGACCCCACCGCCCAGCTGGAGGGCGCGGTTGCGGCAGTGTTCGGCAGCTGGCGCAGTGAACGCGCGGCTGTCTATCGCCGGCTGAATGATATCCCCGAAAGCTGGGGCACCGCCGTCACCGTGCAGGCGATGGTGTTCGGCAACATGGGTGACACCTCTGCAACCGGCGTTGCCTTCACCCGCGATCCGGCGACCGGCGAGCGCCGCATCTATGGCGAATATCTGATCAATGCGCAGGGCGAGGATGTGGTGGCGGGCATCCGCACGCCGCAATATCTCACCCGTGCCGCCCGCGAACAGGCGGGCGCCAGGGCGGCCTCTATGGAAGAGGCGATGCCCACGGTCTTCGCCGAGCTTGCGCAGATGTTCGCGCAGCTGGAGCGCCATTATCGCGACTGCCAGGATATTGAGTTCACCGTACAGGAAGGCAAGCTGTGGCTGTTGCAGACCCGCAGCGGCAAGCGCACCGCCAAGGCCGCGCTGCGCATGGCCTGCGAAATGGTGGACGAAGGCCTGATCGAGACCGACGAAGCGGTGCTGCGCGTGGATCCCAGCGTGCTGGACCAGCTGCTGCATCCCACACTGGACCCGTCGGCCGAGCGCAAGGTTCTGGCCCAGGGGCTGCCGGCTTCGCCGGGCGCGGCCTCGGGCGCGATCGTGCTGGACAGCGACACGGCGCACGCCCGCGCGGCACATGGCGAGGATGTGATCCTCGTCCGGCTGGAAACCTCGCCTGAGGATATCGCCGGCATGCACGCTGCGCGCGGCATCCTGACGGCGCGGGGCGGAATGACCAGCCACGCGGCCGTGGTGGCGCGCGGCATGGGCCGCCCCTGCGTCTCGGGCGCGGGCGGGATTTCCATCGATATGGAAAGTCGCTCCCTCAGGATCGGCGGCAAGGAACTGCCCGAGGGTACGATCATCACGCTGGATGGCGC
>JBKDAC010000561.1:0-5394 GCA_046316515.1 Sandaracinobacter sp.
GTGTGTGAACGAGGCCTAATTTCCGCAACGCTGTCCGTGGTTGCCGGTTGCTGCAGGGGCCAACTTTAGGAGAGCCAAGATGCTGAACAGACTATTCGCAGCGACGATCTTGCTCCCGCTCGGCGTTCTGGGGGCCTGCAACACCACCGAAGGCGCGGGCAAGGATATGCAATCCGCCGGCAAGGAAATCTCGAAGACGGTCGACGAGAACAAGTGACGATGTGACGAGATGGCGGCGGGTGCGGCAACGACGCCTGACGCACCGGTGGTTGACCGAATCGGGTCGAAGGGTCAGAGCGGACCTGTCGGCGGGCCCAGGCCCGGCGGCGCTGCGGGAGAGTGAGGGGAGACCCTCCGCCGAAGGAGCAACCGCCCCCGGAATCTCTCAGGCCAACGGACCGCAGCGACGCGTTGCAGAGCACGGCAGTCTGGAAAGTGCATCCCCGATGGGGCTGCCACCGAAGGGGTAAGCTTGGGTCCTTGGGCTCTCGCGAAAGCTCTCAGGTCTCGTGACAGGCGGGGGCGGGCGGCGGGTCCATCAGGGGTCCTTCGCGTCACGAAGGACTGCGCGCTGATGGCCGACACCGATCTTTCCGATTGCAAGACCCTTCCGCTGGATGCGCTGCACAAGCGGCTGGGCGGGCGAATGGTGCCGTTCGCCGGCTATGCGATGCCCGTTCAGTATCCGATGGGCGTGATGGCCGAGCATCTGTGGACGCGCGAGAATGCCGGCCTGTTCGACGTCAGCCACATGGGACAGCTGCTGCTGGAGGGCGGCGGCGCGGCTGACTGGCTGGAAACGATCGCCCCGGGCGATTTCAAGGCCCTGCAGCCGCACCGGATGCGCTATTCCCTGCTGCTGGCCGACGATGGCGGGATCCTCGATGACCTGATGGTCACGAACATGGGGCGGTCATTTTATCTGGTCGTGAACGGCGCCACCAAGCATGCCGACATCGCCCACATGCTGGCCCGGATGCCGCAGGGCCTGCTGCTGACCCATATGGAGGATCACGCCCTGCTTGCGCTGCAGGGGCCGAGGGCCGTCGAGGTGCTGGGGCGGCTTGGGCTGGTGCCGGAATCCGCAGACCTTCCGGCGGTCGACGCGCTGAAATTCATGAGCGGCGGCCGCTATCACTGGGGTGCCGTGAAGCTGGGCATCACTCGGTCGGGCTATACCGGCGAGGACGGTTACGAGATTTCCGTGTCGGCCGCCGAGGCCGAGGCGCTCGCCGAGTTGCTTCTCGCCGACCCGGCCGTGAAGCCCATCGGGCTCGGCGCGCGGGATTCGCTGCGTCTGGAAGCCGGGTTGCCGCTCTATGGCCATGACCTGACGCCGGAACGCGAACCCGTGGAAGCGGGCCTTGCCTTTGCCATTTCCAAGCGCCGCAAGGTGGAGGGCGGCTTTCCGGGCGCCGCGCGGATCCTGTCGGCGTTGCTGGATGGCCCGGCGCGTAGGCGTGTCGGCTTGAGGCCGGAAGGGCGCCTGCCGGCCCGCGAAGGCGCGCCGATCTTCGCCGGGAATGTCCAGGTCGGCACGGTCACCTCCGGCGGCTTTGCCCCATCGGTCGGTGGGCCCGTCGCCATGGGCTATGTGGCCGCGGCCCATGCCGCCGACGGCACAGCGCTGGAGATCGAGGTGCGCGGCAAGCGGCTGCCGGCAACCGTTGTTCCGATGCCGTTCCACCAGAAAAACTACGTTCGCTAAAGGGGAAGTCCCATGCGCTATTTCACCAAGGACCATGAGTGGATCGACGTTTCCGGCACGAGCGCGACGGTCGGAATCACCGACTATGCGCAGGGCCAACTGGGCGACGTGGTGTTCGTTGAGCTGCCCGATGTCGGCCGGGTGGTAGAGGCGGGCAAGGAAGCTGCCGTGGTGGAAAGCGTTAAGGCAGCAAGCGAGGTCTATGCGCCGGTTTCGGGCACCGTGACCGAAGCGAACGGAGCGCTGGCCGACACGCCCGACCTGGTGAACACCGCGCCGGAAGGGGAGGGCTGGTTCTTCCGCCTGACCCTGTCCAACCCGGCAGAGCTGGAAGGGCTGATGGACGAGGGCGCCTACAAGGCGTTCGTCGACACCCTGTAGGCCGATGGGCTGGAACGCGCAGGATTATGCCGCCAACGCCGGCTTCGTGCCAGCGCTGGGCAATGCTGCGCTGGCGCTTTTGGACCCCCGACCCGGCGAGGCCATCCTGGACCTTGGCTGCGGCGACGGCGTGCTCACGAAACGCATCGCGGAGGCAGGAGCCCAGGTGCTTGGCGTCGATGCCTCGGACACGATGCTGGCGGCTGCCCGGGAATTGGGCCTGACAGTCGCGCAGGCCGACGGACAGGCGCTGCCGTTCGACGCGCGCTTCGATGCCGTGTTCAGCAATGCAGCGCTGCACTGGATGCCGGACCAGCCGGCGGTGGCAGCGGGCGTGTTGCGCGCGCTGAAGCCCGGCGGACGCTATGTGGGCGAATGCGGCGGCTTCGGGAATATCGCCGCCATCCGCACGGCGCTGCGCGCGGTGTTGGGGGCGCACGGCTTCTCGCCCGACAGCGGGGGCGGGCAGACCTATCTGACGGCCGAGGCCTTCGCGGCCATCCATGCAGCCGCCGGCTTCACCGATTTCGCGGCCCAGATCATCCCGCGCCCGACGCCATTGCCGACGGGGATCCGCGGCTGGTTGAAGACCTTTCGCGCCGGCTTCCTGGACGAAGCCGGCGTGCCCGAAACCGCCCGCGCCCGGGTGATCGACGAGGTGGAGGCGCTGCTGGCGCCGGCACTGCGCGACGCGGCCGGAAACTGGGTTGCCGACTATGTTCGCCTGCGCTGGCAGGCCCGAAAGCCGCACTAGAGGAGAGACGATGCGCTATCTTCCCCTGACCCCCGAGGACCGGACGGCGATGCTGTCGCGTGTCGGCGCGGCATCGATCGACGACCTGTTCGTCGACGTGCCGGCAGAAGCGCGGCTGGCCGGCCCGATCGAGGGGCTGGCCTGGCACCAGCCCGAGATGCTGGTGGAGCGCGAGCTGACCCGCATGGCGAAGCGCAACATGTCGGCGGGCGAAAATCCCTTCTTCATCGGCGCGGGCGCCTATCGCCACCATGTGCCTGCCAGTGTCGATCACCTGATCCAGCGTGGCGAGTTCCTGACCAGCTACACCCCCTATCAGCCGGAAATCGCGCAGGGGACGCTGCAATATCTGTTCGAGTTCCAGACCCAGGTGGCGCGGCTGACCGGAATGGATGTGGCCAATGCCTCGATGTACGATGGTTCGACCGCGCTGACCGAGGCCATTTTCATGGCGCGGCGCATCACGCGGCGGGGCACGACCCTGATCTCGTGCGGGGTGCACCCGCATTATGTGAAGGCGGCGGAAACGCTGTGCCGCTTCACGGGCGACAAGCTGGTTACGGGTGTGCCGACGCTGTGCTGCAATCCGGCGACCGATGATTTCGCCGACATCCTCGCCCGGATCGACAGCGACACGTCGGCGGTGGTGGTGCAGAACCCCGACAGCTTCGGCCATGTGGCAGACCTTACCGAACTGGCAACTGCGGTTCACGCCAAGGGCGCCCTGCTGATCGTTGTTGTTACCGAAGTGGTTTCTCTTGGTATCCTGAAATCACCAAGAGAGATGGGTGCCGACATCGTGGTTGGCGAAGGCCAGTCGCTGGGCGTTGGCCTGCAGTTCGGCGGGCCGCACCTGGGCCTATTTGCCTGCAACGCAAAGCATGTGCGGCAGATGCCCGGCCGGCTGTGCGGAGAGACAGTGGATGCCGACGGGCGGCGCGGCTTCGTGCTGACGCTGAGCACGCGGGAACAGCATATCCGCCGGGAAAAGGCGACGAGCAACATCTGCACCAATTCGGGGCTGATGAGTCTGGCCTTCACGATCCACATGACCCTGCTGGGCGAGAAGGGACTCAGGCACCTGGCAGAGCTGAACCATGCCCGCGCCTGCGAGGTGGCAGATCGGCTGGCTGCGCTTCCGGGCGTGAAGCTGCTGACCGAACGCTTCTTCAACGAATTTGCCATCGAACTGCCGGTGCCGGCGCGCCAGGCCGTGCGCGATATGGCCGAAATGGGCGTGCTGGGTGGCGTGAGCGCGGCACGGCTGTGGCCTGGCGCAGGCCTCGACAATGTGTTGCTGATCGCCGTGACCGAGACCGTTTCCCCCGCAGACATCGACGCGCTGGTGCGCGCACTGACCGAAGTGGTATCCCAATGAGCATGTTGAACCAGGGGCGTCCGTCTCAGCCTGCGGGTGAGGTGCCGACCCATCTTGCCCCCACCTTCACCGGCAACCGGGCACTGATGCTGGAAGAGCCGCTGATCTTCGAAAGCGGCTCGCCCCATGTGACCGGTGTCGACCTGGAGCCGGTGCCTGCGCATCGCGCGCGGCTAGGCGGGCTGGAACGTCGCGCGCCGATCGGCCTTCCCGGCCTGTCCGAGGGCGAGACGGTGCGCCATTTCACCCGGCTGTCGCGGCAGAATTACGGGATCGATCTGGGGCTGTTCCCGCTGGGCAGCTGCACGATGAAGCACAACCCGCGCCTGAACGAGAAGATGGCGCGTCTGCCGGGCTTTGCCGACGTGCACCCGCTGCAGCCGCAGGACACGGTGCAGGGCGCGCTGGAGCTGATTCACAAGCTGGCCGAGTGGCTGATGAAGCTGACCAACATGCCCGCAGTTGCCATGACGCCCAAGGCCGGTGCCCATGGCGAGCTGTGCGGGATGCTGGCGATCCGCGCCGCCCACGAGGCCCGGGGCGACGCCCGCAAGGTGGTGTTGGTGCCGGAATCGGCGCACGGCACCAACCCTGCAACGGCGGCCTTCTGCGGCTATGCGGTGGAAGACATCCCGGCCGACGCCCGCGGCCGCGTCGACACCAACGCGCTGATCGCGCGCCTGGGGCCGGATGTGGCCGCGGTGATGATCACCAACCCCAACACCTGCGGCCTATTCGAGCCGGATCTCAAGAAGATCTCGGACGCGGTGCATGCAGCCGGTGCCTATGTCTATTGTGACGGCGCCAACTTCAACGCGATCGTCGGCCGGGTTCGCCCCGGCGACCTGGGCGTCGATGCAATGCACATCAATCTGCACAAGACCTTTTCAACCCCGCACGGCGGGGGCGGGCCGGGGTCGGGGCCGGTCGTATTCTCCGAAGCGCTGGCGCCCTTTGCACCGCTGCCCTTCGTGGTGGAGAACGGCGGCCGATACCATCTGATCGAGGAGGAGACCGCCTCGGCCGAGCATCACGAGAAGAGCTTCGGGCGCTTGGCGGCCTTCCATGGCCAGATGGGCATGTTCGTGCGCGCGCTGTCCTACATCATGAGCCACGGAGCCGACGGCCTTAGGCAGGTGGCCGAGGATGCGGTGCTGAACGCCAACTATATCC
>JBKDAC010000562.1:0-4757 GCA_046316515.1 Sandaracinobacter sp.
TCTGCCCGAAACCGCGTCTCAGCGGGCCGAAGCCTCCACTGGCGGCACCTCGCCCAGCGAGGTTTCGGGATTTTCCGGCTTCCAGCCATGGCCCGGGCGGAAGATGGTGTCACGCCCGGCCATGATGTCGCCCGAGGCGACCTGCAGCGCGAGCCGTTCGTTGTCACGCCGCACATATTCCTCGGTGATCGCGTCGATCGTCTTTTCGGTTGCGCCCAGCTCGCGCAGCGCGATCCGGCCCACTTCGAGCGCGCTGTGAAACAGCTCGCGCACCACCAGATCGATGTCGGCCGACACCAGCCGCATATAATGCATCCGGTCATGCGCACGAACCAGGAGCTTCAGGTGCGGAAAGGCCTGGCGCACGGCGTCCAGCCGGTGCGGCTCCCACGCGCCGCCGGTCGTCACGATCAGCAGCACGGCATCGCGCGCGCCCGCTGCGCGCAACACGTCGGGACGGAATCCGTCGCCGTAATAGACCTTCCATCCGAACTTCTGGCTCAGCTCGATCTGGTCGGGCTTGGTGTCGATCAGCACCACCTCCACACCGCGGGCATGCAGCAGCTGGGTGACGATCTGGCCGAACCGGCCATAGCCCAGCACGATGACGGTGCCGGGCGAGGCCTTTTCGGGCCCATCGAGCCCGGCGCTGCTGGCGGTCGGCGCATTGGTGCCGGTGACGCGGCGATAGAGTGTCAGCAGCAGCAGCGAGACAAGCATCGACAGGGTGACGACCGCCGTGAACAGCGAGGCGGCCTCCGGCCGGATCAGCAGCCCCGCCACGGCCGATGCCAGCAACACGAAGGCGAATTCGCCCCCCTGAGAGAGCAGCAGGCCCATCGGCAGCGCCTTGTCCCACGCTGTGCCGAAGGCCCGCGCCAGAAGAGCGATCACCAGCGTCTTCACGGCCAGAAGTGCGATCACCAGCAGGATCACCTGCCCGGGGTTTTCCAGCACCACGCGCAGGTTCAATATCATGCCGACCGCCACGAAGAACAGCCCCAACAACAGGCCGCGGAACGGCTCGATATCGGCCTCCAGCTCGTGCCGATAGGGGCTGTCGGCCAGCATCACGCCAGCAATGAAGGCACCCAACGCCATCGAAAGCCCGAAGCTCGCCATCAGGAACGAGGCGCCCAGAACCGTCAGCAGGGCCGCGATCACGAAGATGTCGCGCGTGCCCACCTGCCCGAACAGGCGCAGCGCCGGGTTCAGCACAAAACGCCCGATCAGCACCAGGCCCACGATCGCCGCCACGCTGAAGGCAACCAGCGTCACCCCCGTCGGCGCCGCCGGATCAACGACACGGCTGAGCGCCGAGACCACGATCAGCAGGGGCACGATCGCAAGATCCTGCAGCAGCAGGATGGAGAAGACCCGCTCCCCCTCCTGCGTGTTGAGCTCGCCCTTTTCCTGCAGATACTGGACAACAAGCGCCGTCGACGACAGCGCGAGCGAGAGGCCCACAACCAGCGCGGCCTGCCAGGTCAGCTGGGTGATCAGCAGCAGTGCGCCGGTCAGCGCAAGCCCGCACAGGATCACCTGGGCCGTTCCCAGCCCGAAGATGTCGCGCCTGAGCGCCCACAGCCGCGAGGGCTGCAGTTCCAGCCCGATCACGAACAACAGCAGCACGATGCCATATTCGCCGAAGCGCAATATGTCCTCGGTCTGGGTGATAAGGCCGATGCCGAACGGGCCGATCAGCATGCCGGCCGTCAGATAGCCGAGCACGGCACCCAGCTTGAAGCGGCTGAACAGGGGCACCATCACGGCAGCCGCGCCCAGGAAGATGACCGCTTCGCGCAGCATCGAGGTGTCGGCTGCGCCTGCCACCCCCTAGCCCTGCAACGCCAGCGCCTCGGCCTCGGCCGCAGCGGCGGCCGCGGCTTCGAAGGCGAGGAGGATGGAGGGGTGACGCGCCGGATGGGCGCGGGCCGGTTCGAACAGGGCAAGCTCGGCAAAGCAGTCCGCCAGCGGCTGCGGCAGGGGCCCGTCGCCCTTCAGCCAGTCCTTCAGCCGGTCATGCGCCGCGGTGAGTGTGGCGGCGGTTTCCCCCAGCACGCCCTGCCCCAGGATTGCAGCCGAGGCCTGGCCGAGCGCACAGGCCCGCACCTCCTGCCCGAAGGCGGTGATGCGCTTGTCAGGGCCGAGGACGACGTCGGCAGTGACCCGGCTGCCGCACACCTGCGAGGTGCGCCGCGCGGTTGCCTGCGGGGCTGTCAGCCGCTCGGCGTGGGGGATGGAGGCCGCCAGCCGGAGAATCCGTGCGTTGTAGAGCGGCGCATCCATCGGCCCGATATAGGCAGGGCTTCAGGGCTTGGCAAAGGCCCCGGCAAAGCGCGGGCTGAGGTGCGGCAGGATGGGCGTGGTCTCCAGCGCGATCTCGTACACGCCTTCCACCCAGGGGCCGGCCATATAGGGCGGCACCAGCACGCGAAGCGAGGTGATGGCCCCGTTGCCGACCGGCACGACGGGCAATTCGGCAAGCGGCGGGCAATTGCTGAAATTCGGATCGCGGACCCCCTGGCGGCGCACCAGGCGTTGGGCATCCAGCTCCTTGCAGAAGCTGGGCTGCAGCGCGGCAAGGGCAGCCCTGGGATCGGCGAACAGATCTGCGAACGCGATGCGCCGGTCGGCCGCCCTGTCCCACATAGCGGTGCGCAGCGCGAGATTCCCATGCGCGCCGCCGGTATATTCATAGGTGCGCGCGGACAGCACGATCAGCCCGTCGGTCTCGGCCTCGGCCTGCCAACGCTCCCACCATTCGGTGCGGATCGGCCCGCGCCCCGGCGGCGGGTTGGCGATCGCCTCGTCCTGTTCGCGCATCGCCTTCGCCCGCTCGGCAAGCGCGTCGGCCCTGAGCGCGCGGACGAAGGCCGGCTCCAGCGCCGCCTCGGGCGCCAGCGACCAGCGAAAGGAGAGCGCAGGCCCTTCGAAACGCACCAGAAGGTCGGTGGCCGGAAGCTCAGGCTCAGGCGCGGCCGGCGCGCTGGCACGCGCGCCCCCCATCCCCTGCCCGTTCGCAGGCGGCACCAGCACCGTCCACAGCAGCAGCACCAGGATCACGCCGGCCCCAATGATGCGCAGCAGCAGCGCCTTTTCGCCGAGATCCTTCACACCGGTCTCCTGCATCGTCTCTCCCTCCGTCAGGCACGCCGCCAGCTTGTGGTCCCATCCTTGGCGACCGAAATCTCGATCCCGTCCGCCTTCAGAGCGTCGCGGATCGCGTCGGCAGTCGTCCAGTCCCGCACATCGCGTGCTCGACGATACCTGACGAGTTGGTCTTCGATGGCTCCGGTATCTTGCCCGCCCTGAAACCACTCGACAGGTTCGGCAAGTCCAAAGCCAAGAACCCTGTCTCCCCACTCCAGAGATGCAAGCGCTTCAGGTGTGTTGAGGTCGTCCAACAACGCCATTTGCAGGCCGACGTTTTCGGACTGACCGCTTGCATCGGTGGCAAACGATGTCCCCTCGGCCTTGCGCCGATAGATCCGGTCGAGCTTCGCCTTCGACTGCTCCAGCAGCGCGTCCGTCCACTGCAACGGCTGCCGGTAATGCGCGCTCAGCAGCGCAAGCCGCAGCACCTCGCCCGGCCACCCCGCATCCAGCAGCTCCCTCGGCGTGATGATGTTGCCCAGCGACTTCGACATCTTGGTCTCGCCCATCGTCAGGAAGCCGTTGTGCATCCAGATGCGCGCCAGCTCGGCCCCGCCATGGGCGCAGCAGCTCTGCGCGCGCTCATTCTCGTGGTGGGGGAATTGCAGGTCCAGACCGCCACCATGGATGTCGATGGTTTCCTGGCCCAGCACGCTACGGATCATCGCGCTGCACTCGATATGCCAGCCCGGCCGCCCCAGGCCCCAGGGGCTCTCCCACCCCGGCTGGTCCTCGGTCGAAGGCTTCCACAGCACGAAGTCGCCGGGGCTGCGCTTGTAGGGCGCAACCTCCACCCGCGCGCCGGCGATCATCTCGTCCATCGGGCGCTTCGAAAGCCGGCCATAGCCCTCGAATGTCGAAACCTCGAACAGCACGTGCCCGTCCACCGCATAGGCGAAACCGCGCGCGATCAGCGCCGCGATCATCGCAATCATGCCATCGTCGCCCGCGATATGCTCGGTGGCGCGCGGGTTGAAATCCGGCGTCAGGCAGCCAAGTTCGCCCATGTCGGCGAAATAGGCCTGCTCGAACTCGGCCGCGACCGCCTGCGGGCTCCGGTTTTCGGCAACCGCCTTCGCCATGATCTTGTCGTCGATGTCGGTGATGTTGCGCGCATAGCGCACATTCTCTGCCCCGTGCAGATGCCGCAGCAGGCGATAGAGCGTGTCGAATACCACAGCGGGCCGCGCATTGCCGATGTGTGCCCGGCCATAGACGGTCGGCCCGCAGACATAGAGGGTGATCGGCTTGCCGGGTTCCGGCGTGCGAACAGGCTGCTTTGCCCGGCTGAAGCTGTCGTAAAGCAACAGGTCGGGCATCAGACCTGGACCTGTTCGCCGTTCTTCGCCCCCTCGTCCAGCAGCTCGTCCAGCGCGCGCCGGTCCTGCGGGGAATAGCCCTGGTCCGGTGCGCCGCCTGCGGGATTCTCGAGCGAGGGGTGACCCGGCGGCAGCATGCCGGGCGGCAGGGTCATGCCTTCGGGCAGAGAGAAGCCGCCCGCCTTTTCGTCCTGCAGTTCGCGCACCCAGCCCACCATCGCATCCGCGCTCAGCGACAGGATCGGGACGGTGCGGCTTTCCATCAGCCAGTCGGGCATCGGC
>JBKDAC010000563.1:0-6644 GCA_046316515.1 Sandaracinobacter sp.
CCTATCGACAGGTCAACCATGTCCCGCCCGCCCTACAAGCGCATCCTTCTGAAGCTCTCGGGTGAAGCGGCCATGGGCGACCAGGCCTTCGGGATCGATCCGGCCACCGTCGCCCGCGTCGCCGGCGAGGTGAAGGCCGCCAAGGACGCCGGTTTCGAGCTCTGTCTGGTGATCGGCGGGGGCAACATCTTCCGCGGCATGGCCGGCGCTGCGAAGGGGATGGACCGCGCAACCGCCGATTACATGGGCATGCTCGCCACTATCATGAACGCGCTCGCCATGCAGGACGCGCTGGAACAGCAGGGCGTCGAAACCCGCGTGCAGTCGGCGATTCCCATGGCCTCGGTGTGCGAGCCCTACATCCGCCGCCGTGCCGAACGGCACCTGGAAAAGGGCCGCGTCGTGATCTTCGCGGCCGGCACCGGCAGCCCCTATTTCACCACCGACAGCGGCGCCGCGCTGCGTGCGGCCGAGATGTCGTGCGACGCACTGTTCAAGGGTACCTCGGTCGACGGTGTCTATGACAGCGACCCCAAGGTGAACCCGGCCGCCCGCCGCTATGACAGGATCGGCTATGACCGTGTGCTGGCCGACAATCTGAAGGTGATGGATGCGGCAGCAATCGCGCTGTGCCGCGACAACCGCATCCCCATCGTCGTGTTCAACATCCGCGAGGAAGGAAATCTCGCCCGCGTGCTATCGGGCGATGGCATTTCCACGACCGTTGGCGGATAAGGCAACCTGAAGGGAGTTTCATGGCCGAATTTGATGCCAATGCAGTGAAGGTGGATCTGGAGCGCCGCATGAAGGGCGCTGTCGAAAGCCTGCAGAGCGATCTCGCCGGCCTGCGCACGGGCCGCGCCAACACCTCGCTGCTCGATCCCGTGACCGTCGAGGTCTATGGTGCCAACATGCCGCTGAACCAGGTGGCAACCGTCACTGCGCCCGAACCGCGCATGCTCGCCGTCCAGGTGTGGGACCGGTCGAACGTCTCGTCCGTCGAAAAGGCGATCCGCTCCGCGGGGCTGGGTCTCAATCCGATTTCCGAGGGTCAGACGCTGCGTCTGCCGATTCCGGACCTGACGGAAGAGCGCCGCAAGGAACTGGCCAAGCTTGCCACCCAATATGCCGAAAAGGCTCGCATTGCGATCCGCAATGTGCGCCGCGACGGCAATGACGGGCTGAAGGCGGCCGAAAAGAAGGGCAAGATCAGCCAGGACGAGCTGAAGCGCTTGGAAGGCGATGTGCAGAAGCTGACCGACAAGGCCATTGCCGACGTCGATGCCGCCGCGACCGCCAAGGAGAAGGAAATCCTTGGCAAGTGAGCTGGTTCAGCCCCGGGAGGACACGCGCGGTGAGCTCTGCCGCCGGGGCTGAGCACGCCGCCTCGGGCGGGCCTTCGGCCGTGCCCGGCGGGCCCCGCCATGTTGCCATCATCATGGACGGAAACGGCCGCTGGGCGAAATCCCGCCGCCTGCCGCGCCTCGCCGGCCACAAGGCGGGTGTCGAGGCCGTCCGTCGCATGGTCCGCGCGGCGCCCCGTCTGGGCAGCGAGCCGCTGACCCTTTACGCCTTCAGCTCGGAAAACTGGCGCCGCCCGGCCGACGAAGTCTCCGACCTGATGAGCCTGCTGCGCCACCACCTGCTGGCCGAGCTCGAGGAGCTCGACAGCAACGGCGCACGGCTGAGCCTGATCGGCGACTGGCGTGCGCTGAAGCCCGACGTCGTCGAGCGGCTGGAAAACGCGATCGAGGCAACCAAGGACAACAACCGGTTCCGCCTGGTTGTCGCGCTGAATTACGGTGGACAGGATGAACTTGTCCGCGTCATGCAGGCGATCGGCACACGGGTGGCGCAAGGCACCGTCACGCCGGCCTCCATCACGCCGCAGATGATCGAGGCAGGGCTCGACACCGCCGAGCTGCCGCCGGTCGACCTCATCATCCGCACCTCGGGCGAGCAGCGGCTGTCGAATTTCCT
Organism: Sandaracinobacter sp.; assembly: GCA_046316515.1. GTDB lineage: Bacteria > Pseudomonadota > Alphaproteobacteria > Sphingomonadales > Sphingomonadaceae > Sandaracinobacteroides. The sequence continues at coordinate 1,981 of JBKDAC010000563.1, forward strand.
GCTGTGGCAGGCGGCCTATGCCGAGCTGGGGTTCACGCCCGTCCTGTGGCCCGATTTCGACGAGGCCGTCCTGCGCGAGGCAGCCGAAAGCTTCGCCGCCCGCGAGAGGCGCTATGGCGGCCGCTGAGCCCGGCACGGCATCTGCGCCTGCCGCGCCTGCTGCCTCGGCCGGGGGGCGCTCGAACCTCGCCTCCCGTGTCATCGTCGGTGTCTTTCTGGCTGTCGTCGCCATTGCCGATATCTGGGTTGGTGGCCCGGTCTTCACGCTGATGATCGCTGTCGCTGTCGGGCTGGTGCTGTGGGAATGGTGTGCGATGCACGCCATTCCGCTGCCGTGGCGCCTTGCCGGGCTGGCGGTCCTTGCCGGTGCCAGCGCTCTCGCGCAGGCGGGGCTTGTGCTGCAGGCCCTGGCGCTTCTGGGGGCTGCCATCCTTATCTTCCTGCCGCTCTCCGCGCTTGCCCGCACGGCCGGCAAGCGCTGGCTCTCCACCGGCCTTCTGTATGCGGGCCTTCCGGCTGTCGCCCTTATCTGGCTGCGCAACCAGCCCGACGGCTTCGCGCTTGTGATGTGGATCATGGGCCTTGTCTGGGCGACCGACATCTTTGCCTATTTCGCCGGGCGCAGCATCGGGGGGCCGAAGATCTGGCCGGCTGTCAGCCCGAATAAGACCTGGGCCGGGCTGCTGGGCGGCATGGCGGCGGCGGCCCTCTTCTCGGTTGTCTTTGCTGGGGTTGGCGACTGGGCGCAGTCGGCGATCACCATGGCGCTTGTCGGCGCCCTGCTGGCCGTCGTTGCCCAGGCCGGCGACTTTCTCGAAAGCTGGCTGAAGCGGCGTGCGGGCGTCAAGGATTCCGGCACCCTGCTCCGCGGCCATGGCGGCGTGATGGACCGGGTCGACGGCCTCGTCCCCGTCTGTGTCGTGGTTGCGCTGTGGGTCGGGCTGCAGACGCCCGCGCAACTGGTACTCGCATCCACGGAGGCTTTTGCGTGAAGCGTCTCACCATTCTTGGTGCAACCGGGTCGGTCGGCAGTTCCACCCTCGATCTCGTGGTCCGCAACCCCGATCGCTTCCAGGTCGTCGGCCTTGCGGCCGGTAAGGACTGGGCGCGGCTGGCGGATCTTGCCCGCACCTTCCGGCCGACACGCGTCGTGATCGCCGACGAGGCCGGCTATGCGCCGCTGAAGGCAGCGCTTGCCGATCAGCCCGCCATTGCGGTGGCGGCAGGTGCTGCTGCGCTCATCGAGCTGGCCGCTGCGCCGGCCGACCTCGCCGTCGCGGCCATCGTTGGTGCAGCCGGGCTTCCCAGCACGCTTGCGGCACTGGATGCCGGCATCTCCGTTGCCCTTGCCAACAAGGAGGCGCTGGTCTGCGCAGGCGGGCTGATGACGGCGGCTGCCCGGCGCTCGGGCGCTACGATCCTGACGATCGACAGCGAGCACAACGCCATCTTCCAGGTGCTGGAAGCGCGCGAGCGCGTGCGCCGCATCATCATCACCGCATCGGGTGGGCCGTTCCGCACCTGGACCCGGGCGGCCATGGCCGCGGCCACGCCGGCGCAGGCGGTCAAGCACCCCACCTGGTCGATGGGTGCCAAGATCTCGGTCGACAGCGCGACGCTGATGAACAAGGGCCTGGAGCTGATCGAGGCCTATCACCTGTTCGGGCTTCGCCCTGACCAGCTGGATGTGCTGGTCCACCCGCAGAGCCTGGTCCACGGTCTTGTCGAGTATATCGACGGCTCGGTGCTGGCGCAGCTGGGCTCGGCGGACATGCGGGTGCCGATCGCCCATGCCCTTGCCTGGCCGGAGCGGATCGAGACGCCCGTGGAGCGGCTGGATCTCGCCCGCATCGGCAAGCTGGAGTTCGAAGAGGCGGACCGGGCGCGGTTTCCCGCGCTTGCGCTCGCCGAGGCGGCCCGTCGCGAGGGCGGCTGCCGCCCCTGCATCCTGAACGCCGCCAACGAGGAGGCCGTTGCGGCCTTCCTGTCCGGTCGGATCGGATTCCTGGATATTGCGTCCGTGGTGGCTGACACACTGTCTGCCATTTCGGCCTGTTGCCCGGATACACTGGGCGACGTGGACGAGGCTGATCGGCGGGCGCGGGCCTTGGCGCAACAAAATATTACACGGGCGAAACAAATGCCCGTTGCCGCGCAGCATGTGGCTGGATAGGGAGGGTCATGGAAACGCTTGCCAGCCCCGGTCTGCTCTTTACCGCAGCCGCCTTCGCCCTCGTCATCGGCATCTTGGTGTTCGTGCACGAATACGGACATTATGGCATGGCCCGCATCTTCGGGATCAAGGTGGAGGCCTTTGCCGTCGGCTTCGGGCGCGAGGTGATCGGCTGGACCGACAAGCACGGCACGCGCTGGAAGCTGGGGTGGCTGCCGCTGGGGGGCTATGCCAAGTTCGCGGGCGACGCCAATGCCGCCAGCCAGCCCGGCATCATCGATGACAGCCAGTGGACGCCCGAGGAGCGGGCGAACCTGTTCCACAACCGGCCGCTTTGGCAGCGGTCGCTGGTTGTGGTGGCGGGTCCGGCGATCAATTTCCTGTTCGCGATCCTGATCTTCGCTGCCTTCTTCATGACCTATGGCCACCAGATCACGCCGCCGGTTGCCGGTGGGGTGGTGGAAGGGGCGCCCGCAGGCGTTGCCGGCGTTCAGGCTGGCGACCGGATCGTCTCGCTGAACGGGCAGGAGGTCTCCCGGTTCGAGGACATCAGCCGGATCGTCGCGATCAACACCGGCACGCCGATCGAAACGGTTGTCGACCGTGATGGGGGGCAGAAGACCATCAAGATCGTGCCGCGCATCGTGACCGAGGTCGACCGTTTCGGGAACGAGTATCAGCGCGGCCAGGTCGGCCTGATGTCGGGCGAGCGCGTGATCGTACACCATGGGCCGATCGATGCCCTGCGCTGGGCGGTTATCGAGACCTGGGGCGCGGTCCGGATGATGTGGGAAACCACGGCGCAGGTGGTGACCGGTCGCCGCGCCATCGAAGACCTGGGCGGACCGGTGAAGATCGCCCAGTTTTCCGGGCAAAGCGCATCGCTGGGCCTTCCGGCATTGATCTCGTTCATTGCGCTGATCTCGATAAACCTCGGGTTCATCAACTTGCTGCCAATACCGATGCTAGACGGAGGGCACCTGTTCCTCTACGCGCTTGAGGGTATCCGGCGTCGGCCGCTCAACCCTAGGTTGCAGGAATGGGCGTTTATGTCGGGATTCGCGCTGCTGATGTCGCTGATGCTGGTACTCACCTGGCACGACCTCCAATCGGTCGGGGTATGGGACAGGCTGGCGGGTGCCATCGGCTGACGACAGCCAGGAACCAGGGTTAACGTGACGAGCATTCAGGTGGCAGCAGGACCCGGGCCTGCGCGGTTAACCATCCTCCGGCAGATCCTCCTTCCCCTGCTGCTGCTGGGTGCGGCGCCTTGTGTGCACGGCGTGGCACTGGCGCAGGCGGCCCCCAATCCCGAACCGGCTCCGGCGCAGCCGTCCGCGCAGCCGTCCGCACAGGCGCCCAGCCAGGCGCCCAGCCAGGCCTCGCCGGCGCCGCCGGTGATCGCCTCCACCCAGGCGCCCGAAGTGCGGATCATCCGTTCGCTCAATGTCGTGGGCAACGAACGGCTTGAGGCCGACACTGTCCGCTCCTACATCGATCTCCGCCCGGGCGAGACCTATGACCGCGTGCGCACCGACCGGGCGCTGAAGGCGCTGTTCGCCACCGAACTGTTCGCCGACGTCGAGATCCGCGACGATGGCGACGGGAACCTGACGATCGACGTGCGCGAGAACCCGGTGATCAACCGGGTGATCATCGAGGGCGCCAAGCGGGTCAAGGAAGACAAGATCCGCGAGGAGATCAAGGTAGCGCCGCGGCAGATCTTTACCCGCAGCCGTGCGCGTGCCGACGTTGCCCGCATCCTGGAGCTCTATCGCCGCGGCGGCCGCTTTGCCGCGCGTGTCGAGCCCAAGATCGTGCAGCTGGAGCAGAATCGCGTCGACCTGATTTTCGAGATTTCGGAAGGGCCGAAGTCCAAGGTCCGGCAGATCAACATCATCGGCAACGAGCAGTTTTCCGACAAGGAGCTGCGCGGCGAGATGGTCACCCGGCAGGCGCGCCCGCTCCGGCTCTTCTCGTCGAACGACACCTATGACCCCGATCGCCTGGCCTTCGACCAGCAGAAGCTGCGCCAATATTATCTGACCCAGGGCTATGCCGATTTCCGCGTCGTCTCTTCGGTTGCCGAGCTGACGCCCGACCGGCGCGACTTCATCGTCACCTACGTGATTGAGGAAGGCGAGCGCTACAAGTTCGGCAAGGTCGATTTGACTAGCCAGATTCGTGACGTGAGCGCCGACGCTTTCAAGAGCCTGCTCCCGATGAAGGAGGGCGACTGGTACAATGCCAAGCTGGTCGAGGATACGATCGACGGCCTGACCGAATCCGTCGGCCTTCTGGGATATGCCTTCGCCGATGTCCGCCCGAACTTTGATCGGGACAAGGACAAGAAGGAGATGAACCTTACCTTCGTGATCAATGAAGCGCCGAGGGTCTATGTCGAGAGCGTCACCGTCAACGGCAATACGCGCACCCGCGACGAGGTGATCCGCCGCGAATTCCGCCTGGCCGAGGGCGACGCGTTCAATTC
>JBKDAC010000564.1:0-3306 GCA_046316515.1 Sandaracinobacter sp.
CCTTTGCGCCGGTCCAGGCGCCGGCAAAGGGCGTCTCGATCGCTTCGCGGTTGGAGGCGAGGAGCTTTTCCACCTCCATCTGCTGCAGGCGGTTGATGGCGTCAGGGATCACCTGCGGGTTGGCGAGGATCGCTTCGCGGACCATCGCTTCCATGGCCTTGTCGCCCGAGGGGATGGGTGCGGCGGCCGGGCGGGCCAGCGACAGGGCAACAGTCGCGATGGTGGCGCCCATGCCGAGGCCGGCCGCCCACCAGCCCCAGTGGACGGCGCTTGGGGACAGCAGGGCGGCGCGCAGCCGCTGCCCCAGCGTGGGCTGGGCCGTCGAAGCCTTGGTGGGGGCGATGGCGGCGGGCGTCAGATTGGCGTCTTTTTCGATCACCGGCGGGCCTTCTTGTCGCGCTTGTCGTCTTCGGCACGGTTGCGGGACAGCTGCATGATGTCCTGTGCGCGGATCCATTCGGGGGTGCCCTGTTCCAACCCCTGCGAGGCGACGGTGGCCGCGTTAAGGGCGGCCATGGGGCTGCCGCCCGTCAGCGTCAGCCGCTCGGCCGTGGCGAGCGCGAGGCGGGGCTTGTCGCCGCGGCGTTCATAGACGGTTTCGAGCTGCAGCCAGGCAAAGGGGTTGTCGTCGTCGCGCGCGAGTGCGGTGCGCAGCACCTTTTCGGCCTCGGCGAAGATGTGGGGATCGCCGCTGCGTTCGCCGGACTGCACCAGGGCATGGCCCAGCATCGCCTCGATCAGCGGCTCCCGGCCGGGGGCGGCGACGGCCTGCCGAAGGGGCGTGAGGGATTCATCGACCCGGCCGGATTCGAGCAGCACCTGCCCCTTCATTTCAAGGAGATAGGGGTCGGCCGGTGATTTCGCGAGGAGGGCGTCGAGCTCGGCGATCGCCTTGTCGGATTCGGCCAACTTGTGGAAGGCATAGGCGCGGGCGACCCGGGCCGGCGGCGTGGTGTCGGACAGCGGATAGGCCTTCAGCGTGTCCTTGGGTTCGGAGACATAGCCGATGAGCTTGGCGCGGATGCGCTGATAGCGGGCCTGCAGGGCGGGATCTGCGCCCTTGCCCCAGTAGGGCGATTTCTTGACCGCAAATTCGAGCGCGGTGATGCGTTCGCCCGACAGCGGGTGGGTGCGGTTGTAGCTGTTGTCCTGCGGGATCGCGAGGCGATATTCCTGGCCCTGCAGTTCCTTGAAGAAGCTGATCATGCCGGTGCCGTCGACGCCGGCCTTTTCGAGATACTGGGCGCCGGCCTGGTCGGTGCGGCTTTCCTGTTCGCGGCTGAAGGCGAGGAACTTGCCCTGGGCGGCCTGCTGGCCGGCCATCAGGGCTGCCATGCCGGCATCGCCCGCGCCGGCCGCTATCAGGGCCGCGCCGACCACAAGGCTGAGGAGCGAGATGTTGGTGGCGGGGCCGGCGCCTTCGTTGAAGCGGACGGCATGGCCGCCGGCGACGTGACCGAGTTCATGGGCAAGCACGCCCTGCACTTCGAGGACATCGTCGGCAGCGACGAGGAGGCCGGAGTAGAAATAGACATTCTGCCCCAGTGTGGCGAAGGCGTTGATTTCGGGGGCGCCGACGAGGCCGATGGAAACGGCGCGCGGATCGAGGCCGGCCGCCTCCATCAGCGGGGTGCCGATCTCGCGGAAGAAGGCCTCGGTCTCGGCATCGCGCAGAAGGGACTGGGCGCGGGCGGCGGGTGCCAGAAGCTGGGAGGCCACGAACATGGCAAGGGCCACCAGCAGCATCGGGAGCCGGATGAAGCCAACGCGGGCTGGATGGGCAAAGGGCCGTGCCATGGTGGGGGTCGCTCGGACTTGGGTTGCCGTCTTAGGCCCTCCCTGTCTAGAGGGTCGGCTTTAAGGGCGCCTGAACGGGCCCCGGTTCATCGCAAGGAGCACAGTGGTGCAGCTGATCGCGGGCAACTGGAAGATGAACGGCCTGAAGGAGAGCGTCGCCGAGCTGGACGCGCTTCTGGCGGCGCCTGCGCCCGGTGGACGCGAGCTGCTGGTCTGCCCGCCCGCGACGCTGGTGGCGAGCTTTGCGCGGCGGGCGAACGGCAGCCATGTGAAGGTGGGCGGGCAGGATTGCCACTGGCTGGAATCGGGTGCGCACACGGGAGATGTTTCGGCCGAGATGCTGGCCGATGCGGGGGCGACCCACATCATCGTGGGCCACAGCGAACGGCGGGCTGAGCATGGGGAGACGGACGCGATGGTGCGGAAGAAGGCGCAAGCCGTGGCACGCGCCGGGCTGTTGCCGATCCTGTGCATCGGCGAGACGCTGGGTGAGCGCGACGCGGGCGCGACGATGGACGTGATCGCGCGGCAGCTGGATGGGTCGGTGCCGCCGGAACTGTCGTCGGGGCCGACGCTGGTGATCGCCTATGAGCCGGTGTGGGCGATCGGCACAGGGCGGACGCCGACCACCGAGCAGGTGGCCGAGGTGCATGCGGCGATTGCCGCGCGGATGGGGGCAGGCGTCAGGATCCTCTATGGCGGGTCGGTGAAGCCGTCGAATGCGGGGGAGCTGCTGTCGGTGCTGCATGTTGATGGTGCGCTGGTGGGGGGCGCGAGCCTGAAGGCGGCGGATTTCCTTGCGATTGCGGCCGGCGCGGCTGCGCCAGATAATGCAAGGTCGGGTGCTGCTGCGCGATGATCCTGGTGATCGACAATTACGACAGCTTCACCTTCAACCTGGTGCATTACCTGCAGCAGCTGGGACCGGAGGTGGAGGTGGTGCGCAACGACGCGCTGAGCGTCAGCGCGGCGCTGGACCTGCAGCCGGAGGCCGTGCTGCTGTCGCCAGGGCCCTGCACGCCGAACGAGGCGGGCATCTGCCTGGACCTGATCGCGGCGGCGGCCGACAGGCGGCTGCCGCTGTTCGGGGTGTGCCTGGGACACCAGGCGCTGGGACAGGCGTTCCAGGGGCGGGTGGTGCGCGCGCCGAGCCTGATGCACGGCAAGACGAGCCCGATCCATCATGGGGGCAGGTCGGTGTTCGCGGGCCTCCCCTCGCCATTCACGGCGACGCGCTATCACAGCCTGATCGTGGACCGGGCGAGCCTGCCGCCGGTGCTGGAGGTGACGGCAGAGGCCGACGGGCTGATCATGGGGCTGGCGCACCGCGACCTGCCCTTGCACGGGGTGCAGTTCCATCCGGAATCGATCGCGACCGAGCATGGGCACCGGATCCTGGCCAATTTCCTGGACCTGGCCGGGATTGGACATCGCAGCCCCGAGGGCCTTGCGGCCTGATGCGGCTGCCCGACCCTTCGCGCCCGCTGGACGCGGGCGCGGCCGCGGAGG
>JBKDAC010000565.1:0-1100 GCA_046316515.1 Sandaracinobacter sp.
GACCTCTATATTGTAAACGCAAGATCGACCCCGATTGCCGACAACGAGGACACCAAAGCCGCATTGAGCTGCGGGTTGGCCACATTTGTCATCAAGTGCACACGATCCTCTCAAAATTTGGCGATTATGTAGTTTGCAAACCCGTTGCATATGCGCGCGGTGTCGCGCTATGACCAAATTATGGATTTTTCTGCGTTCGGCGTATCAATCTGGGCTCAATTTGTGACGGTCTGGAATGCTCCAGCCCCGTTCCTCGCAGCGGTCGTTGCCGCTTGGTTTCTGATACGGTGGCACTTTCAGGCTTCCTATGAGAAGCAGCTTTCAAATGCCTCTAGCACCGAAAAGCTTCTTGAACGCCAGCTACAGGAATACAAGGATAAGACAGGTGGCGACACGCCTGACGCCGTCAAAACGCGCATAGACGCCCTTGAGCAACGCATTGCTGAAATGGTGCCCGTGCTTGCTGCTATGGAGCCACGAAAAATCTCCGGCGAGCAACAGCGGTTGATGGCGCTGCCACTTGACCCATTTAAGGGGCAATCAATCATAATCGTGACGGATGCGGCATCTGCGGATGCCGCACAAATGTCAAAAGGGTTGGTTGCTGCGTTCAATAGTGCCGGATGGATTACTCAAACCGGAATGGTAATAGGCATTGGAAGCCCGCCGCTAACTGGTGTTGGTCTGAGGGTAAGCGACCCGAACAACCTGACCCCCGCGCAAATATCTGTCACGAGTGCGCTTCGTGCGGCTGGGATTGATTACGATCTTCAAGTTGATGCGGCGCAGGGAGCGCGTCCCGGTATGCCGGGGCAGATTCAACCGACCGTGCCCGTCGCGGAGATTATTCTAACAACCCCTCATCAGCCTTAGAGCCTGATCCGAAAGTTATTGAGTAATAACAGCATGTTGTGATTCAAGCCTGCTTTGCGAAGCGTAGTATTGAAGCATGGCATGGACTGGTACTTCCCGGCGTGAGGATAGCCGGGAAGGGTTGCGATATCCATCGGATATGACGGATGCGGAAGGGGCGGTGGCAGAACCGTTCATCCCGCCGGCGAAGCGCGGCGGTCGGCGCCGAACGACGGACATGCGCGAGG
>JBKDAC010000566.1:0-1318 GCA_046316515.1 Sandaracinobacter sp.
AGACTAGGCGGCTCGGCGCCCCCTTTCCACCGCTTCCAGGGCGGTCGCATGCAGCGCGGCTGCGAACAGCTCCACCTCGGCCGGCGTCATGTCGTTGACCATCTCAGCCCGGCGCGCCTCATCGGCCATCACCGCCATCATCGCCTCGAACAGGGTCATGTCGCACTGGTTGGTGTGGCTCTTCATCTCGCCGAACATCTGGCTGAAACACTCGAACGTCTGCCGAATCGTGGTCAGCCGCAGGCTCTGATAGTCCCGATCGAACCCCATCAACCGGATCATCTCATTCGCCTGCGCGGCGGCAATCGACTTGCGGGTGGGCATGTCAACCATGGGCCGCCTCCCCGCCGAACAGGTCGGCCTGGCCGTCGTTCGCCGGCGGCTGCACCACTGGCTTGCGAGGCTCCAGCACGAACAGATCAATCAGCATGCGCCGCCGCTTGTTCGCCCAGTAGGCCGAACGGCCCAGCAGCGCGCCGACCTTGGTGCCGGGCAGGCCGAGCTTGAACATCAGCGCCGCGCGCGCAACGCCGGGCTCCGCCAGCTTCTCCGCCCGCAGCTCCATCACCATGCCCTTCAGCCTGGGCTCGGCTGCGATGTCCTCGGGCATCGGTGCTGCCAGCAGGTCCTGCAGATCGGCCGGACTGGGAATGCCGAAGGCTTCGTTGATCTGTGCCTCGATTGCGGCGCGGAGATGGGCCTGCATCTCGGTGAGAGCCGGCACTGCCTCGGCCGCCACTTTCGTAGGTGAAATCTGCACAAGCCAGAGGCCGATATCGACGGTCGGGATCACAAGAATCTCCCGTGCCTGGCCGCCTACCTGCGTGGCCTTAAAGGCCACGCAGGTCAGGCCCGGCGACCGCAAGATTGTCTTACGCTGGGTGGACCACGAGAGGCCCAGAAACTCGCAGATCGGGCGGGGGGCAGTCCACCAGCGATGCTCGTGATGGTAAGCGGTGCCCTCCCAGGCACCGAAGCGGATTGGGGTTGTCAGGGTCATGCTCTTGCTCCCTTATCATGGGATGCTCCGGGGCGGCGGTGCACGCGCCACCCCGAAGCCCGACCACGGATCGGCATGGTCGCCGGGAGCTGATAACCTGGCTAGAGTCAGGCGGGCTTATTTCCCCGAAGGGTCTTGTATTCACCGCACTCCCGGCCTGTGACCGAAGTTGAATGCATCATTGCCAGCTGAATGCATCGCTTTCCCGGTGCGGCAGGCCGCTCTAGCAATCAGGAGTTATCAGCTCCGAGGCAGAGATTGCCTCGAATCCGGCAGATGTGCAAGCCTGCGAACCATGGGCAATGATAACGATCCGAT
>JBKDAC010000567.1:0-20207 GCA_046316515.1 Sandaracinobacter sp.
CATTAAGTCACTGACCCATTATGCAAGAGGTACGCTGTCACCCCCTATGGGGCTCCAACTGCTTGTAAGCATTCGGTTTCAGGTACTGTTTCACTCCCCTCATCGGGGTGCTTTTCACCTTTCCCTCACGGTACTAGTTCGCTATCGGTCACATACGAGTATTTAGGCTTGGAGGGTGGTCCCCCCATGTTCAGACAGGATTACACGTGTCCCGCCCTACTCGAGTCCTTCTCCATCACTTTCGCATACGGGGCTGTCACCCGCTATGGCCACTCTTTCCAAAGTGTTCTGCTAGTTGAAGAGAAGGCACTGGCCTGGTCCGCGTTCGCTCGCCACTACTAACGGAATCTCGGTTGATGTCTTTTCCTCCAGGTACTGAGATGTTTCAGTTCCCCGGGTTCGCTTCACCAAGTCTATTTTATTCAACCTGGGATACCTTATCCACCTCACTACGCTTCCCCGAAAGGAACCGGAATGAAATGGTGAAGGTGGGTTTCCCCATTCGGAAATCGCCGGATCAAAGTTTGCTCACAACTCCCCGACGCTTATCGCAGCGTGCCACGTCCTTCATCGCCTGTATGTGCCAAGGCATCCACCAAATGCTCTTACCTCACGCTTGAGAATCCACACCATCAACGACAACCCTGCATAGAGGCTGCGCTGTAATAGGCATGGACGATAATCTCAGCCAGATTTTGCAACGCGCATGTCTCCAATCCCTTGAAAGATCGGAGCCGCCACGTCGCGGCATCGATTAAAAAACCCATTCACAATGTCAAAGAAGCGGGCAGATCCCGCATATCCGGTCGAAACCGGAACTGTTGTCTTCACCTCTGGAGAAATAATGGCTGGTGGAGCCTATCGGGATCGAACCGATGACCCCCTGCTTGCAAAGCAGGTGCTCTCCCAGCTGAGCTAAGGCCCCTCACCATATTCGAGAATGGTGGGCCGAGGAGGAGTTGAACCTCCGACCTCACGCTTATCAGGCGTGCGCTCTAACCACCTGAGCTACCGGCCCATTCTCTGCCCTGCTGGCCACAAGGGCCGCGGGCGGCAAAGGCCAGCTCAGGCGCAACACAGCGGGTGCTGTGCTGATCTCCAGGATGAAGGGACATGAGGACGACGGCAATGTTCTTTGGAACGGACGAAGCACTTCCAGTGGCTAGCACTGGCGCTTTCGGCCAAATCCTTAGAAAGGAGGTGATCCAGCCGCAGGTTCCCCTACGGCTACCTTGTTACGACTTCACCCCAGTCGCTAAGCCCACCGTGGTCGCCTGCCTCTCTTGCGAGTTAGCGCAACGCCTTCGGGTGAACCCAACTCCCATGGTGTGACGGGCGGTGTGTACAAGGCCTGGGAACGTATTCACCGCGGCATGCTGATCCGCGATTACTAGCGATTCCGCCTTCATGCTCTCGAGTTGCAGAGAACAATCCGAACTGAGACGGTTTTTGGAGATTAGCTACCTCTCGCGAGGTTGCTGCCCACTGTCACCGCCATTGTAGCACGTGTGTAGCCCAGCGTGTAAGGGCCATGAGGACTTGACGTCATCCCCACCTTCCTCCGGCTTATCACCGGCAGTTTCCTTAGAGTGCCCAACTGAATGATGGCAACTAAGGACGAGGGTTGCGCTCGTTGCGGGACTTAACCCAACATCTCACGACACGAGCTGACGACAGCCATGCAGCACCTGTATCCGGTCCAGCCGAACTGAAGGAAATCATCTCTGAAATCCGCGACCGGTATGTCAAACGCTGGTAAGGTTCTGCGCGTTGCTTCGAATTAAACCACATGCTCCACCGCTTGTGCAGGCCCCCGTCAATTCCTTTGAGTTTTAACCTTGCGGCCGTACTCCCCAGGCGGACGACTTAATGCGTTAGCTGCGCCACCGAAACTCTAAGAGCCCCGACAGCTAGTCGTCATCGTTTACGGCGTGGACTACCAGGGTATCTAATCCTGTTTGCTACCCACGCTTTCGCGTCTCAGCGTCAGTCGTCATCCAGATGGCCGCCTTCGCCACAGGTGTTCCTCCCGATATCTACGAATTTCACCTCTACACCGGGAATTCCGCCACCCCCTCCGACACTCAAGCACTACAGTATCGGATGCACTTCCTCGGTTGAGCCGAGGGCTTTCACATCCGACTTATAACGCCGCCTACACGCGCTTTACGCCCAGTAATTCCGAACAACGCTTGCACCCTCTGTATTACCGCGGCTGCTGGCACAGAGTTAGCCGGTGCTTCCTTTGGAGGTACCGTCAATCCTCGGCGTTACCCGAGACCGTTCGTCCCTCCCGACAGAGCTTTACAACCCGAAGGCCTTCATCACTCACGCGGCATTGCTGGATCAGGCTTTCGCCCATTGTCCAATATTCCCCACTGCTGCCTCCCGTAGGAGTCTGGGCCGTGTCTCAGTCCCAGTGTGGCTGATCATCCTCTCAGACCAGCTAAGGATCGTCGCCTTGGTAGGCCTTTACCCCACCAACAAGCTAATCCTACGCGGGCTCCTCCAAAGGCGATAAATCTTTGGTCTTGCGACATCATCCGGTATTAGCACAAATTTCTCTGTGTTATTCCGAACCTCTGGGCAGATTCCCACGCGTTACGCACCCGTGCGCCACTAGACCCGAAGGTCTCGTTCGACTTGCATGTGTTAGGCATGCCGCCAGCGTTCGTTCTGAGCCAGGATCAAACTCTCAAGTTCATTTCCGAAAAAAGGCCCAGGGGAAAACCCGAACCAGATTCCGTTTCAAGGAGCTTATCTCTGCACAACGTCTACTGACTTATTTGCAGACCATGATCCGAAGATCACGACCTGTCACAAGCGTATGCGTTGAGACATATAGACAAGCTTAGTTTCACGACACCCGAGCCTTGAAGCCCCGGGGCGTGGAACCGCCGTCCACATGTCCCTTCATATAACCAACGATGAGAAAGAGCGACGCTTACCCCCACCGGCTTTTCACCACCGGCCAAACCCTTCGGTCTGTTGGGAGGTCGGCCCCGTCCTCGTTACCGTCCCATGTGTCCTGCCTGGTGACAGAGCCTCGTGGACGGCGGCGAAGTCGGCATCGACTGCGGAGGCGGCATATGGCGATGCCGCCCCGACCCGTCAACAATTTTTTTCTGCAACATTCGCCTTTTTCGCGGCGATGACGCAGAAGCGCGACGAGCCACCCACTATACGCAATTTCCGAAAAGCTTCAAGCAGTGGCGATGTAATCCTTCAGCGCCAACGCCTCCTGCTCGGCCTCCGCGATGCGCTTCTTCACCAGGTCCCCGATCGATACGATTCCGAGCAGATTGCCCGATTCCATCACCGGCAGGTGCCGAATCCGGCGATCCGTCATCAACTCCATCGCGTCACAGATGGTTTCATCCGGTCGAATCGTGATCAGCGGCGCCGTCATCACGTCGCGAACCTGCAGCTCCATCACTGCGCCGCCCCGCACCGCCAGACAGCGGACAATGTCCCGCTCCGACACGATACCCACCGGCCGGCCCTCCTCCAGCACCAGCACGGCTCCGATTCGCCGCTCCACCAGCACCTCGATGGCCTCGCCCACGCGTGAGTCGGGATGAACGCTTGCCACCCCATGGCCCTTGTCCTTGAGAACAGTCGCGATTCCCATCAGCGCCCTCCTGCTCGGCATGCTTGCCGGAAGCTCTTCCAAACTCCCAGCTTGAATGTCTCCCAATTGCCCCGGATTGAAAAGCCATGACTATCGAATCCCCTAAGCCCACGCCCGCCGAGGCCCGCATGCGCGAAGCCCGGCGTCGATTCGGCCGGCTGATGAAGCTGATGTTCGGGGCCAGCCTCGTCGTGCTGATGATCGCCTTCGCATGGCTCTATGCCACCGGCACACCCATGCCGCTCCCCTTCCTTGGCGCAATCGCGCTTGCGGTCATCGGCTCGCTGATGATGGCAGCGGCCCTGATGGGCCTCGTCTTCTTCTCGGCAGCCTCGGGCACCGACGACGGGGTCGACAAGCGCGACCCCTGACTTCATTCAGGGCACCAGGCCCTGCGCTGCCCAGTCGCCGTCGGCCGCAGGCCGACGCGACTCACCCCGGCGATGCAGGTCGGGCCCCAGCCACAGCCATTCCAGGCGCTCCGCCCGAATCGCGATCATTCGGAAATTGGCCTCCCCATCCCCGGTGTAGCGGACAGCGCCGTCCACCGGGCTGCCCGGCGGGTCGACGGTCGCATAGTTGCAGCGCGCAGGTTCAGGCACCCGCTCCCAGGCATCTGCCAGCGCCTGAGGCCCGGTCTCCAGCCGCGCCACCCCGTCCACCCGCAGCTGCAGGGCCCGGCGCCCATCATGGAAAGTCAGCGCAACGCGCGACTCGGCCGCCAGCTCGGCCACCTTGGCCGATCGCACATCCGTGTGAAGCCACAAAAGGCCAGGCGTCGGCTCGACTGACCGCAGCACCAGGATCCGCGCCTGCGGGGACCCATCCAGCCCCCGGGTCGACAGCACGGGTGTCCGCCAGGGTGATCGCCGGTCACGGCTGGCGCACACCAGCAGTTGCCAGCAGTGCGCGGCCGCCATGGCGGGATCATCGAATGGCGAACCGCCGCCGACAGGCCCGCGCGTGCGCAGGATCAGCCTTCCGCCGGCTCGGCCTCGGCCTTGCGGGGCCGTCCGCGGCGGCGCGGCTTGGGCGCATCCCCGTCATCGCCATCGGCCATCGGCTCTCGTGCTGGAACGCCACCAAAGGCCACCAGGGCCGCCTCGCCATCCGACAGCGACTGTTCGGCAGAGGCCGGCGCCACGCGATTGCCGTCGCGCTCCGGCCGATCCGGCCGGTCGCCACGCCGTTCCTGCCAGCGATCGCGGTTGCCCCGCTCGGCGCGCTCCCCACGGTCCGCGCGCTCGGCCCGTTCCGGGCGATCGCCCTCATGGCTGTCGCCACGGTCCCGCTGCTCATAGCGCAGGCGCCGCTCGCCCCGCTCGGCGCGCTCACCGCGATCACCGCGGTCGCCATCCCCGCGCAGCTGCTGGCGCTGGCGATCGCCGACATCCGCCTGCTCCTCGCCAGCATCCTGCCCGTCGTCGCCCTCGCCGCCGGCGGGCTCGTCCTCGAACTGGTCGAACACGCCGCGCCGGGCGCGCATCTCTTCCTGCCGGATCCGGCTGTCGTTCAGAACGCGGAAATAATGGTCGGAGTGCTGCAGATAATATTCCGCCGCCACCCGGTCGCCGGCCTGGTGCGCATCGCGAGCCAGCTGCTTGTACTTTTCCAGAAGCTGGTGGGCGTTGCCGCGCACCCGCACTTCCAGACGGGCGGCATTCTGCCCGCCCGCGGCCATTCCCATGGGGCGCGGGTTGTTGTTCCCGTTGCCACCACCACCGCCGCGCCGCCTGCGACCGCTCTGCCTGTTCTGCATGCCTGGATGCCGTCCTTCCGTTCGTGCAGCCGCACCACCCCGGCACCGAATTCCGCCAGGATATGCCAACGGCAGACTCCGCCTGTTTTGCCGGGGCGCCCGGTCCACAAGGGACCTGGCCCCGATTGGCCAAAACGGAATGTGCCAGCCGCCAGGTCCCAAGGCCCTCAAGATGGAACCGTGCCCATCCCCCTGCTTACCCGCCCCACCTGCTGCCCATCTCTCTCGATCCGGCAGCCAAACCAGGCGATTCCTCGACCAGTGTTGCTGTGGGGGGGCAAGCTGGCCGGCTCTGTGCCCGGCTGCGCTGCTGGGCCTGTCTAGACCGGCCCAGCCGCCTTGCCAAGCCTATAACGGTCAACCCTGTTTGCCTTAAGGGGCCGCAATCACCAGCACCCGCAGCAGGCCTGCCAGATCGGCCACGATCCGCGCCGCATGGCCCAGGTCAAGGGCCATCGCCACCAGCACATCCGCCTGCCCCTCGCCGAACTCGAACAGCGCAACACCCCCGGGCTGCACCAGCCGCGCCACCTCCGGCAGCAGCAGCCGATAGGGGTCCAGCCCGTCCGCCCCGCCGAACAGCGCGCCTGCCGGCTCGTAGCGCGCGACATCCGGCATCAGCGACGTGCCGTCGGGAATATAGGGCGGGTTGCACAGGATCAGGTCGAACCGCTCGTCCAGGCCATCCACCCAGTCCCCCCGCCGGAACGCCGCACGCGCGCCCATCCCCAGCCGCGCCGCATTGTCCCTCGCCACCGCAAGCGCCGCGTGCGACCGGTCGATGCCCAGCCCTGTCGCCTGTGGCCACTCGCTCAAGGCCGCCAGAAGCAACGCCCCCGACCCCGTCCCCAGATCCAGCACGTGCGCCGGCGGCCGGCCGGCAAAATGGCGCAGCGCCTCGGCGATCAACGTCTCGCTGTCGGGCCGCGGCACCAGCACATCGGGTGTCACCCGCAGCGGCAGGCTCCAGAACTCCCGCTCGCCCAGGATATGCGCAACCGGCTCATGGGCGCGCCGCCGCGCCAGCAGCGCCGCGAACCGCGCCACAGCCTCAGCCGGCACCAGAGCCCGCCCAACCAGCATCGCAAGCCGATCCTCGCCCAGCACATGCGCCAACAGCAGTTCGGCATCCAGCCGCGGCGTATCCCCCGGCAATTCCGCCGCCGCCGCGCGCAGCAGCAGGTGCCGGTCCGCTTCCGGTTCAGCCATCCAGAGCGGCCAGCCGCTCGGCCTCATCCTCCGCGATCAGCGCGCGCACCAGCTCGTCCAGCCCGCCACCCTCCAGCACCTCGGGCAGTCGGTGCAGTGTCAGGTTGATCCGGTGGTCCGTCACCCGCCCCTGCGGGAAATTGTAGGTCCGGATGCGCTCGCTGCGGTCGCCCGATCCCACCATTGCCTTCCGGTCCGCTGATCGCGCACTCGCCAGCTTCTCGCGCTCCAGCTCGTACAGCCGGCTTCGCAGCACCTTCATCGCCTTGGCCTTGTTCTTGTGCTGGCTCTTCTCGTCCTGCTGGCTGACCACCGTGCCGGTCGGCAGGTGGGTGATCCTGACCGCCGAATCGGTCGTGTTCACGCTCTGCCCGCCAGGCCCGGAAGACCGGAACACGTCGATGCGCAGATCCTTCTCATCGATCTGCACATCCACCTCTTCCGCCTCTGGCAGCACTGCGACCGTCGCGGCGGAGGTATGGATGCGCCCCTGCGCCTCGGTCGTGGGCACGCGCTGCACCCGGTGCGTGCCCGCCTCGAACTTCAGCCGGGCGAACACCCCCTCGCCCTCCACCCCCATCACGATTTCCTTGAACCCGCCCAGCTCAGAGGGCGAGGCGCTCATCGTCTCGCAGCGCCAGCCGCGCAGCTCGGCATAGCGCTGGTACATGCGCGCAAGATCACCCGCAAACAGCGCCGCCTCGTCACCCCCGGTCCCGGCGCGGATTTCCAGAATCGCCGGCTTCGCGTCGGCGGCATCCTTCGGCAACAGCTACAACGCCAACGCCCGCTCCGCCTCGGGCAGCTTCGCCTTCAGCCCCGGCAGTTCCTCGCCGGCAAGCGCCCGCATCTCCGCATCGCCCGAGGCATCGCCGGCAAGCGCCTCCAGCTCGGCGATCTCCCGCCGCATCGCAATAACGCTGCGCGCCGCATCCGCCGCCGGAGTCAGCTCGGCATAATCCTTCGACAGCGCCACGAACCGCGAAGCCTCCAGCGCCGGATTCGACATCTCCGACGACAGGGCCTCATGCCGCTGCACAATCTGAGCAAGGCGTTGGTCCGCGAGAAGCATCAGAAGTCCTGCGGATGAACTTGGATGGCTTCACCGGTGAGGCCCGCCAGTAGACCAGCAAGCTCGCTTTCCCGCTGCTCGGAACCGTTGATCCGGCCAATCTTCCAGCGGGGATTTCCTGTTGCCTTCCAGTACACAACGAACTGCGCGTTACTCTTTCTAGCCAGTTCAACCCGACGTTTGGCATTGCCCCGAAATGCCATTTCAACGGTGACCCCCCGTCTCCGAAGCTCTGCTGCAATTATGCTCGCCTCTGGCTCAAGGCTCGAATCCTCCGGCACCATGACCAACTCTGGCCCGGTTTCAGCTGGGAAGGCACACAGCATCATCAGCCGCTCGATCCCGCCAGCCCAGCCCACCGCCGGCGTCGCCAGCCCGCCCATCTGCTCAATCAACCCATCGTATCGCCCCCCGCCGATCACCGTCGCCTGAGCCCCCAGCGCGTCACTCACAAACTCGAACGCCGTGTGCCGGTAATAATCAAAGCCCCGCACCAGCCGAGGCGCCCGTTCAAACACAACCCCGCTGGCCTGACACCCCTTCTGCACCGCCTCGAAAAACGCCCCCGCCTCAGCGCTCAGGAAATCGTCGATCACCGGCGCATCCGCCACCAGAGCCCGGTCCGCCGCCTCCTTGGAATCCAGAATCCGCAGCGGATTGGTCTCCAGCCGCTTCAAGCTCTCCGCGCTCAGCACATCCCGGTGCTTCGAAAAATGCGCCACCAGCGCCGCCCGCCAGGCCCCGCGCGTCTCGGCATCCCCCAGCGTGTTCAGCTGAAGCGTCACGCCGCCAACACCCAGCTCCTTCAGCAACAGGTCAGCGAATGCCAGCAGCTCCACATCCGCCTGCGGCTCGGCTGCCCCGATCACCTCGGCATCGATCTGGTGAAACTGCCGATACCGCCCCTTCTGCGGCCGCTCGTAGCGGAACAGCGGGCCATGCGTCACCAGCTTCAGCGGCGCATACTGCTGCCACCCCTCGCTCACATAGGCGCGCGCAATCCCGGCCGTGAACTCGGGCCGCAGTGTCAGCGAATCCCCGCCCCGGTCAGGAAAGCTGTACATCTCCTTCGAAACCACGTCCGTGGTCTCGCCAAGCGTGCGCGCGAACACGCTTGTTGCCTCCACCACCGGCACCATGACGGGCTTGAAGCCGAACCGCCGCCCGACATCGCGGAACGTCGCCACCACATGGTCGAACCGCTCGGCCTGCTCTCCCAGGAAATCCTGCATCCCCCTGACCGGCGCCAGCTTCGGCGCCTTCGGGGCTTTCGTCTCGTCGCTCATGGCCGCGCGCCTAGCAGCCCGCTGCCGCAGACGCAAAGCATCGGGCCCGAACGGGCCCGCGCGCGCGACCGCGCGCCCGCAGCGAAGCGAGGCCACCTGCGCTTCAGCGCCGCTCAGGCGGGACTGACCAGCTTCAACCCGATGATCGCCCCCACCAGCACCGCCAGCAGCACCAGCCGCACCGTCTCCGCCGGCTCGCGGAACAGCCACATGCCAACCACCGCCGTGCCCAGCGCGCCGATCCCCACCCACACCGCATAGGCTGTCCCCAGCGGAATGGTCCGCTGCGCCCGCTCCAGCAGATAGAAGCTCAGACCCGCGCTCAGGAAGAACCCGGCCGTCCACCAAGGCTGCTTGAACCCGTCGGACAGCCGCATGCAGGTGGTGAAGCCCACCTCGAACAGCCCGGCCGCCAGCAGGATCAACCAGGCCAAGTCGTCAGCCCCCGAACGCGGCCAGCGCGTCGCCCTCCAGCCGCCAGGTCTCCCAGCCCGTGGCGTGCCGCGTCCCGAAGCTCCGGTAGAAACCCTTCGCGCTCTCGTTCCAGTCCAGCACGTTCCACTCCATCCGGCCACAGTCCATCGAAACAGAAAGCCGGGCGAGCCGCTTCAGCAGGGCGAGGCCGACGCCCTGTCCGCGCAGCTCGGGCGCGACGAACAGGTCCTCCAGGAACAGCCCGCGCTTGCCGGTCCAGCTGGAGAAGTTGAAATAGTAGAGCGCCATCGCCACGGGCACGCCGTCGGCAAAGCCCAGCAGCGCGTTCAGGTGCCCGGCGGCCAGCGCATCCCGCGCGCCTTCCACCGTCATCTTCACCTTGTCCGCCTCTTTCTCATAGACCGCCAGCGCCGTTACCAGCGCCAGCACGGCAGCCGCATCGTCCGGCATCGCCTGCCGGATCGATACTGTCACTCCGCCGCCTGCGCGGCCTCGGCTGCCAGCTTCTCGGCCTCCATCTCGGCCGCCTTCGCCTCCACCAGCTTCACGATATGGTCGACGATCTGCCCGTCCTGCACATGGTGGTCGGTCACGCCCGACAGATAGACCATATGCTTGCCGTTGCCGCCGCCGGTCAGCCCGATGTCGGTCTCGCGCGCCTCGCCCGGCCCGTTCACCACGCAGCCCAGCACGCTCAGGCTCAGCTCGGTCGTGATGTGCGACAGCCGCTTTTCCAGCGTCTCCACCGTCCGGATAACGTCGAACCCCTGTCGCGCGCAGCTCGGGCAGCTCACGATCCGCACGCCGCGCGCCCGGATGCCCAGAGACTTCAGGATATGATAGCCGACCTTCACCTCTTCTTCGGGCTCGGCCGACAGGCTCACGCGAATGGTGTCGCCCACCCCGCCCCACAGCAGCATGCCGAGACCAATCGAGCTCTTCACCGTGCCGCCGATCAGCCCGCCCGCCTCGGTGATGCCCAGGTGCAGCGGATAGTCGGAGCGCGCGGCAAGCTCGTTGTAGGCGGCAACCGCCAGGAACACGTCGCTCGCCTTCACGCTGATCTTGAACTCGTGGAAGTCGGCGTCCTCCAGCAGCTTCGCATGCTCGAACGCGCTTTCCACCAGTGCCTCGGGGCAGGGCTCGCCATATTTCTCCAGCAGGTGCCGCTCCAGGCTGCCGGCATTCACCCCGATCCGGATGGAGCAGCCATTGGCTTTCGCCGCCCGCACCACTTCGCGGATGCGCTCGGGCGATCCGATGTTGCCGGGATTGATGCGCAGGCAGGCCGCACCCGCGTCGGCCGCTTCCAGCGCCCGCTTATAGTGGAAATGGATGTCTGCCACGATCGGCACCTTCGCCGCGCGCGTGATCAGCGGCATGGCCGCCGTCGCCTCGGGCGTCGGGCAGCTCACGCGGATGATGTCGGCACCCACCTCTTCGCAGCGCCGGATCTGGTCGATGGTCGCCGCCGCATCCTCGGTCGGCGTGTTCGTCATCGTCTGCACCGCAATGGGCGCATCCCCACCAACGGGGACCTTCCCCACCATGATCTGCCGCGACTTGCGGCGGACAATGTCGCGCCAGGGACGATGACTCACTTATCTGCCTCCGGATACCACAAGCGTCACGGCCCGACGGTTCAGCGCCCAGGCCTCTTCGTTCGACCCATCCACCGCCGGCCGCTCGGCACCATAGCTGATGATCGACATCCGCTCGGTGCCCACACCTTGCGCAGCGAGGAAATTCTTGGCCGCATTGGCGCGGCGTTCGCCCAGCGCCAGGTTGTATTCCCGCGTGCCGCGCTCGTCGGCATGGCCCTCGATCGACACGCGAACCTGGGGATTGCGGCCCAGCCACTCGGCCTGCGCCCCCAGCGTCTGCCGGGCCTTCTCGTCCAGCCCATAGCTGTCGAACGGGAACAGGATGGTGTCGGACCCGGCGGCTTCCACCAGCGCGGCCTGGCTTCCGGCCAGCGCGGTCGCGCGCACAGACTCGGGCGGCGGCACCGTTCCCGGCTGGTCGATGGCCCCTGTCGCAGGCTGGGCCGGCGCCGGCTGCCAGGCCTCGGGCGGCAACACGTCACGTGTCGTGCCGCAGCCGGCCAGCGCAACGGAGCCGGCAACAAGCAGAAGGGGAAGGGGCTTGGTCATCTTGCTCTCCTTTAGCATCCTTGGCGCGATTGGGAATCATTTCGGCTAACGCTCATTAGAGCAAAGGCCCCCAAGCGGGATCGCTTGCGTCCAGCGGCGTCGGGATGCGCCGGTCGTTCCGGCCCGTCAGGTCGATGGACCGCAGGCTCGAACGGCCGCTCTGTTCCGACCGGCTGAACAGGATCACCCGGCCATTGGGCGCCCAGCTCGGCGATTCATCCTGCCAGCTGTCGGTCAGCAGCCGCTCGCCCGATCCATCGGGGCGTATCACCGCGATGCGGAACTTGCCGCCCTGGATGCGGGTAAAGGCGATCAGGTCGCCGCGCGGGCTCCACACCGGACTTCCGGCCCGGCCCTCGCCGAAACTGATGCGCTGCGCACCCGATCCGTCGGCATTCATCACATACAGCTGCTGCGTGCCGCCCCGGTCGCTCTCGAACACGATTGCGCGCCCGTCAGGCGAAAAGCTGGGCGAGGTGTCGATCGAATTGCCGCTGGTCAGCCGCCGCGTCGCCCGGCTCGCCACGTCATAGGCATAGATGTCGCTGTTGCCGGCCCGGGTCACGCTGAACACCAGCGTCCGCCCGTCGGGCGAAAAGCGCCCGGCAAAGCTCATGCTCTCGAAATCGCCCACCGGCTGCTGCTGCCCGGTCGACATGTTGTAGATCCACACCCGCGGCCGGTCGTTCTGAAAGCTCATGTAGCTCAGCGTCTCGTTCACCGGCGAAAAGCGCGGCATCAGCACCAGCGACGCGCCCGACGTCAGAAAGCGGTGGTTCGCCCCGTCCTGATCCATCACCGCCAGCCGCTTCACCCGCTTCGTGCGTGGCCCGCTCTCGGCCACATAAACGATGCGGCTGTCGAAATAGCCGCTCTCGCCCGTCAGCCGGGAATAGACGAGGTCCGAGCATTTGTGCGCAGCCCGCCGCCAGCCGGCCGGCGTCACGGTGAAACCCTGCGCCGCCAGCTTCTCTTCCGAAAACACATCATACAGCGTGCAGCCGATGGTCAGCGTCCCGTCCGGGTTCGCCGTCACGAAGCCCGTCACCAGCGCCTGGGCCGCCGCGGTCCGATAGGATCCGAACAGCGGGGCATTCACCTGCGCCACCGTCGGCGCCGCAAAGGCCGCCGGCGGCAGCGGCTTGAACAGCCCCGTTCCGGCCAGGTTGTTCGAAATGATCCCGGCCACCTGCCGCCCCAGTTCCGCGGTGTTTCCCGCCGGCGTGTCCACGGACGCGCCAGTCGGAAAGGCCGGGATCGCAACCGGCATCGCCGCCTGCGTGCCACTGGTGATGTCTATTCTCAGTTGCGCCCATCCGGGCGCCGGCCTCAACTGCGCCGCGAACAAGGCAAGGAACAGGGCGACAAGCGTGCGGATCATGTCATCAGCCTCGGATCAAAGTTCAGCTCGAACTCACGCCAATGGGAATAAAGGTTCGCCGGCAGCTGCAGCGGCGCACAGCGCAGCACGGCCCTGCGCGCCGTCTCCACGAACGCCCGGGCATAGGCCTGGTTGCCCGCCGTGGCCCCCGTCTGGCTCACGAACTCTGGCGGCGCCGCGACCGTTCCGTCCCGGTTCAGCCGGATGCGCAGAACCGCCGTCATCTCGGCCACGTCCGCACCTCCGATCGGCGGGTTCCAGCAGGGCGCGATCTGCGCCCGGACCGCCTGCTCCAGCGTGGCCGCCTGGATCGCCGACAGCTTCGCCTGCTTCGGAATAGCGTCCTCGATCGTCTTCGCGAAATCGTCAGCCTCACGCGGCTTCGTTGCCGCCTTCGGCTTCGACTTGTCGATCAGCGCCGCATTCTGCCCGCTCGTCGCAGACGGCCTTGCCTTCGATGGCGGCTGGCTGCGCGGGGGCGCCGCCGCCACCGCCTCGGCGATCGCATCCTGCGCCGCCACGTCGGGCGCAGCCTTCGCAGGCGCGGGCGGCTGCGGCATGTCAGGCGCCGGTGGGGCCACAGGCATGTCCTCGGATGCCGACGGCGGCTCGGGCTCCTGCGGGGCCGCCTCCATGCTGGGCTTCGGCGGCGTCGTCACCGTCGCCAGGTCGGAAATCTCCACGAACTCGATGGGCGTCACGTCGGGATCGGGATCGGGCGCGATTGCGCCGGCCAGCCCCACCGACAGCACCAGCAGCAACAGCAGGTGCAGCCCGGCCGCCACGCCCAGGGCACGCCCTTCCGTCACGCCGCGCCCTTCGGCTGGTTCACCAGCGCCACCTTGGTGAACCCGCTGCCCGTCACGTCCGCCAGCAGCGCAGCCACCTGGCCATAGGGCAGCCCGGCATCCGCCCGGATCACCACCCGCGCCTCGCTCCCGCGCGCTTCGTGCAGCGCCGCCAGCCGTGCGGCAAAGGCCGCATCGGTCATCGCCTCGTCCCCGATCGATCGCCGCCCCTGCGCGTCGATGGTCACGGAAATCAGCTCGATGTTGCTCGGCAGCGCCTTCGCGCTCGTCTTGGGCAGGTCCACCGCCACGCCGGTCACCAGCAAGGGTGCCGCAACCATGAAGATGATCAGCAGCACCAGCATCACGTCCACCATCGGCGTGACGTTGATCTCGGCCATCGGCTGCCGCCGCCGGCCCCGCCGGCTGCCACCAACGCCCATAGCCATCAGCGCACCCCATCCAGCTCGCGCGACATCAGCGCGTGAAAGGCACTGGAAAAGCCCTGCAGCCGGTCCTCCAGCCGGGTGATCCGGTGCAGCAGCCGGTTATAGCCGATCACTGCCGGTATGGCCGCGAACAGCCCGATCGCGGTTGCGAAAAGCGCCTCGGCAATCCCCGGGGCCACCACGGCCAGGCTGGTGTTCTGCGTCGCCCCGATGGCGATGAAGGCCCGCATGATGCCCCACACGGTCCCGAACAGGCCAACAAAGGGCGAAACCGACCCGATGGTCGCCAGCACGTTCAACCGGTCCGACAGGTCGGAAATGCTCCGGTCGATGGAGGCCGCCATCACGTCCCGCAACCGCGCGCGCACGCCCTCGCGATCGATGTTCGTGCGGCCCTCCACACTCGCCTGCCACTCGTCCATCCCGGCGCGGAACAGGTCTGCGGTCGGGTGCGTGCCCTTGCTCGCCTGCAGCTCGTCCAGCGTCTTCGCCTTCCAGAAGCGCTGCTCGAACGCTTCCGCCTCTCCGTCGATCTGGCGCAACCGGCGCGACCGCTCAAAGATGATGGCCCAGCTCCAGATGGACGCCAGCAGCAGGCCGATCATCACGGCCTTCACCACGATGTCCGCCTGCAGGAACATGGCCCACGGAGACATCGTCTCCGCCGTACTGATCATCAGCTTGTCCAACGGCTTCTCCGAGAGGGGCGGCAGCCTGCTGCCCCGAAATAGGTGTCGGTGCTTTACGGGAAGTGAACGGCCGCGCTCAAGCCCGCA
Organism: Sandaracinobacter sp.; assembly: GCA_046316515.1. Lineage (GTDB taxonomy): Bacteria > Pseudomonadota > Alphaproteobacteria > Sphingomonadales > Sphingomonadaceae > Sandaracinobacteroides. Next base: position 14,940 of record JBKDAC010000567.1, read on the forward strand.
TCTGCGGCGGCATCATCCGGCCGAACTGCTCCAGCCAGGCGGCAGGCTGGCGCCGCGGCCGCCCGCCCGGCGTCAGGAACCCGGCCCTGACGGTCGCATCCGCCAGCAGCGTGTCGCCGCGCAGCACCTGCTGGGTCATCGTCACGCTCGCCCCGCCAAGCGCCACGCAGCGCGTCTCGACCAGCAGGTCATCCTCCAGCCGCGCCGGGCTCCGGTATCGGATCTGCAGCTCGGCGACCGCATAGACCCCCTCACCCGTCTCAAACGCCCCGCGCTGGTCGATCCCCAGCACGCGCAGCAGGTCGCTCCGCGCCCGCTCCATCCAGCGCAGATAATTGGCGTGATAGGCCACACCCGAAAAATCGGTATCCTCGAAATAGACACGGAGCGGGAAGCGATGAACGCTCCCGCCCGCATCTGTCACGATCACGCCGGTCGCAGGCGCGGGGTGCGCGCCAGCGGGGCCTGTCATTACGCTTCGCTGGTCTCGGCAGCAGCCGCCACCGGGCGCGCATCGCGGCGCTCGGCGATCCGGGCCGACTTGCCCGACCGGCCACGCAGATAATAGAGCTTCGCCCGGCGCACGGCACCACGACGAACCACCTCGATGGATTCGATCACAGGCGAATACAGCGGGAACACGCGCTCCACGCCTTCACCAAAGCTGATCTTGCGAACCGTGAAGCTGGACCCGATGCCCTTGTTCGAGCGGGCGATGCACACGCCTTCGAACTGCTGGACCCGGGTGCGCTCGCCTTCCTTCACCTTCACGCCCACGCGCAGCGTGTCGCCGGCGCGGAATTCGGGAACAGGGCGCTGGGCCTTCAGCTTGGCAATCTGTTCGGCTTCGATCGTCTGCAGCAGGTTCATTCTTCGCTCCATCGGGTGCAGGCCACCGGCATCGCCAGAAACCGCCCCATGCCCTCTAGGGGGCAGGTTGAACTCGCCAGAGGGCGGATACATCCGGTAATCCCCAAGGGGATCAATCCGTCAGCAGGTCAGGCCGCCATAGCCTCGTGTCCTCGCGTGCCCGGCGCTTGCGCCAAGCATCGATCTTCCCATGGTCGCCCGAGGTCAGAACCGCCGGGATCCCATGTCCCTCCCACACGGCAGGTCGGGTATAATGCGGATATTCCAGAAGGCCGCTTTCGAAGCTCTCCTCGTATCCGCTTGAAGCAGAGCCCATTACGCCAGGCAGCAGCCTGACGCAAGCGTCCAGCAACGCGAGCGCGCCAACCTCGCCGCCCGAAAGGATAAAGTCCCCCAGGCTCACCGGCTCCACATCGCGCCCGGCAAAAATCCGCTCGTCGAATCCCTCGAATCGCCCGCACAGCAGGCTTACCCCCGCGCCCGCGGCCAGCGCCCGCACCCGCGCTTGGCCCAGCCGCGGCCCGCGCGGCGTCAGCGCCAGCACCGGCGCCGCCGGGCTCACGCCACGCGCCGCATCCACCGCCCGCGCCAGCACATCCACCTTCAGCACCATGCCCGGCCCGCCACCCGCCGGCGTGTCGTCCACGCTGCGGTGCCGGTCGGTCGCGAAATCCCGCAGCTGAACCGTCTCCAGCCGCCACCGCCCCTCGGCCAGGGCGCGGCCCGCCAGCGAAACCCCCAGCGGCCCGGGGAACATCTCCGGGTACAGGGTCACCACCTGCGCCAGCCAGCTCATGCCGCGTCGATCCAGGCCTTCACCACCTTCAGCACCGTGCCCACCTCGGTCACGGCATCCGGCACCAGCGGCAGCAGAACCCGGCGGCCTCCGGCCAGCTCCACCTCCACCAGGTCCGAGGCGCCGAAATTCTCGACCCCCACAACCCGGCCCAGCGCAGCGCCGGCCTCGTCCACCACGGGCAGGTCCAGCAGGTCGTGCCAATAGAACTCGCCCGCCGGCAGCTCCGGCAGGCTCCCGCGCGGCACCGTCAGCACAGTGCCCCGCAGGGCCTCGGCGGCCGTCCGGTTGGTCACTTCCGCAAAACGGGCAACAGCCCCCTGGGAGCCGGGCCGCACTGACGTCAGCGTCATCATGCGGCCGCCGGCCTCGAACCGGCTGTGCGCCTTCAGATTGTCCGCCGAAGCCGTGAACAGCTTCAGCCGCACCTCACCTGCAATGCCATGGGCGCCGGCAACCGCGGCCATCACCACGGGACGGTCGGACGGCCGCCCGGCGCCCATTGGGATCAGCCCTCGGCCTGCTCGGCTTCGGCAGCCGGTTCCGCAGCAGCGGCTGCCTCGGCAGGCGCCTCTTCGGCCGCCGGTGCTTCCCCAGCGGCCTCTTCCACCACCAGTTCTTCAGCCACAGGCTCTGCAGCCGGGGCCGCCGCCGCTTCGACAGCCGCTTCGGCCGCTTCGGCTTCCTTCTGCGCCTTCAGCTCGACGCGCTCCTTGGCCTTGTCGCCCGGCTCGCCCTTCTTCGGATTGTTCTTGGGCGCACGCGTCACCAGGCCGGCGGCGTCCAGGAAGCGCTCCACCCGGTCGCTCGGCTGCGCGCCGACCGACAGCCAGTGCTTCGCCCGCTCGGTGTCCAGCGTCACGCGCTCGGCCGAATCCTTGGGCAGCAGCGGATTATAGGTGCCCAGCTTCTCGATGAAGCGGCCATCCCGCGGCGCGCGGCTGTCAGCCACCACGATGCGATAGAAGGGACGCTTCTTCGCGCCACCGCGCGACAGTCGGATGGAAAGTGCCATGTCTCTAGTTTCCTTGCTTTTCGTCTGATGGGTAGGTGTCGGTTATCGCTTGAACTTGAACCCGCCAGGCAGGCGGGGCGGGGTAAATCCGGGGGGCAGGCCGGGCATCTCGCCGGGCGCACCCGGCAAGCCACCACCGCCGAACATGCCCGCCAGCGCGCCAAGCCCGCCCATCTTCTTCAGCCGCTTCGTCGCCGTTTCCAGGTCGGCGTGCATCTTCAGCAACTTGTTCACTTCCTGCACGGTCACGCCCGATCCCTTCGCGATCCGGATCTTGCGCCGTGCGTTCAGCAGGTCGGGCTTCGCCCGCTCCTTGGGTGTCATCGACAGGATGATCGCCTCCAGGCGCGCCACCGACTTGTCGTTGATCTTGCCCTTGTCCATGGCCTCCTGGGCCTTGCCCATGCCCGGCAGCATCTTGGCGAGCGCGCCGAGCCCGCCCATCTTCTTCATCTGCTGGAACTGGGCGCGCAGGTCGTTCATGTCGAACTTGCCCTTGGCCAACTTCGCCGCCATCGCCTCGGCCTCGGCCATGTCGATGGTCTCGGCGGCCCGCTCCACCAGGCTGACGACATCGCCCATGCCCAGGATCCGGCCCGCCGCCCGCTCGGGGTAGAAGGCCTCCAGCGCGTCGATCTTCTCGCCCGTGCCGATGAACTTGATCGGCTTGCCGGTGATGAAGCGCATGGAAAGTGCGGCACCACCTCGGGCGTCGCCGTCCATCCTGGTCAGCACCACGCCGGTCAGCGGCACCTCGCGGCCGAAATTCTCGGCCACGTTCACCGCGTCCTGGCCGGTCAGAGCGTCGACCACCAGAAGCGTCTCGGCAGGCGTGCTCGCGGCCGAAACCGCCTTCATCTCCGCCATCAGCGCCTGGTCGACATGCAGCCGCCCGGCGGTGTCCAGCATCAGCACGTCAAAGCCCTGCAGCCTGGCTGCCTGCAGCGCGCGCTTCGCGATATCCACCGGCTGCTGGCCCGCAATGATGGGAAGCGTCGCCACGCCCACCTGCTCGCCCAGCACCTTCAGCTGTTCCTGGGCGGCCGGCCGGTTCACGTCGAGCGACGCCATCAGCACCTTCGACCGCCGCTTCTCCTTCAGCAGCCGCGCCAGCTTGGCCGTCGTCGTCGTCTTGCCCGAGCCCTGCAGGCCCACCATCATCACCACGGCCGGCGGCGTCACGCCCAGCTCCAGGTCGGCGCTGTCGCCGCCCAGCGTCTCCGCCAGGCAGTCGTTGACGATCTTCACCACCTGCTGGCCAGGCGTCACCGACTTCAGCACCTCGGCACCGACGGCGCGTTCCGTCGCCCGGTCGATGAAATCCTTCACCACCGGAAGCGCAACATCGGCCTCCAGCAGGGCGATGCGCACCTCCCGCATGGCGGCGCGCACCTCCAGCTCATTCAACGCGCCGCGCCCGCGCAGCTTGTCGAACACGCCGGCAAGGCGCTCGGACAGGCTCTCGAACATCAGGCGGTCATCCTCGCCATGGGGTCAATGTCTCTTTCGAACGGGCATAGGGCCCGGCTGAAAATCCCGAAAAACGCCCCCGCAGCATCCGCAACGCAAAACGCGCCGGCGGGCGAACCTTCGCTGACCGGCGTGCATCCTTGGACACTCGAAACGGATTCCGGGTGTGTGTAGGATGGCTTGATGACGCAAGCAAACCCCGGAGTCAAGAAATGGCGCGCATCCGGAAAGGGCAGGCGTCAAAAAAAGCGCGTGAAGCCCTCAGGCCCCCGTAGCAGAAGAACGAGCGGCTGATCGACAGCAGGCGGCACTGCGCCGACACCGACAGATTGGGGTGCGTCGCCTGCGCCATTCCGCGCCTCCGGTCCACGCGCATCGACCGAAGGCCTTGGCTAAAAAATCCCGCTCCACGACAAACTAACCGATCTTGACATGAAGCTTGTCGATCTCCGCCTCGCCGCTCGCTCGCGCACCCCCGAGGCACCGGCAAAGGTCGAAGCCATTCCCTCTATTGCCTGGCGCTTCCAGGCCGCGATCATCGTGTGATAGATGCCGTGTTTGGCGCCGAACTCCGCCAGCGTCAGGTCCCCGCAGATCGCCTCCAACATTACCTTGGCCTTGAAATCCGCGCCGTAGCGCTTCCTCGTCGTCTTCATCCCGTACCATTCCTCAAGGTCGGGATTGGGCTCAGGACTCACTGCGGCAACCAGAAGATGATGGTGGCTCCGATGCAGATAGCGGACATGAAGGTGTGGGCGCATCGGTCGTATCGGGTGTGGATACGGCGCCAGTCTTTCAGTTTTCCGAACATGTTCTCAATGTGATGGCGCTGGCGGTATAGAACGGGATCGTGAGGGATGGCGACCTTGCGGTTGGATTTTGAGGGGATGCATGCGGCGGTCTTGCGAGCAGCCAGCGCCTGGCGGAACCAGTCGCCGTCATACCCCTTGTCGGCGATCATCGCCTTGGCCCTGGGCAGGCTGGCGGCCGTCCTGTGCGCCTTCAGATGGGTCGCGTCGATCATCAGCATACCCGGCCTCCCACCCTTGGCCGCCAGCTCGGCGAAGATGCGGTGAACACCCCCAGGCGGCTCCAGCGAATGAACCGGTTGTTGATC
>JBKDAC010000568.1:0-1281 GCA_046316515.1 Sandaracinobacter sp.
CCATGCGCACCATCCAGCGGTCATAGCAGTCGCCGTTGCGCCCGATGGGCACGTCAAACTCAAGCTCGCCATAGATTTCATAGGGTTGGGCCTTGCGCAGATCCCACGATATGCCGCTGCCGCGCAGGCAGGGCCCGGTGAAGCCCCAGCTGATCGCTTCCTTCGCGGTAATCACCCCGATATCCACATTGCGCTGCTTGAAGATTCGGTTGTCGCCGGCCAGCGCCTGCACCTCGTCCAGCACCTTCGGGAACTTCGCCGCCCAGGCCCGGATATCGTCCGCAAGCCCCGCCGGCATGTCCTGGTGGACGCCGCCGGGGCGGAAATAGGCCGCATGCATCCGCGCACCCGAAACCCGCTCGGAGAAACGGTAGATTTCCTCGCGCTCGGCAAACAGCCACAGGATGGGCGTCAGGCCGCCCACGTCCATCACATGCGCGCCCACATTCATGATGTGGTTGGAAATGCGCATCAGCTCCGCCCAAAGGGTGCGGATCACCTGCGCCCGGCGCGGCACTTCCACCCCCAGCAGCTTCTCGATGGCAAGCACATAGCTATGCTCCATCGACATCGGGCTGCAGTAATCCAGCCGGTCCATATAGGGCAGCGCCTGGAGGTAGGTCTTGTATTCGCACAACTTTTCCGTGCCGCGGTGCAGCAGCCCGATGTGTGGGTCACAGCGCTCGATCAGCTCGCCGTCCAGCTCCATCACCAGGCGCAGAACGCCATGGGCCGCCGGGTGCTGCGGCCCGAAATTGATCATGTAGTTCTGGATCTTGGTCTCGGCCGACACCATGGTCGGATCGACGATCTGGCCTTCCAGGATCTCGGTCATGCTGGTTTGCCTTCGTTGCCGCCTGCCTTTTCATCGCCCGGCAGCTTCCAATTGCCCTCCCAGGGGCTCAGAAAGTCGAAGCGGCGGAAATCCTGCGGCAGCTTCACGGGTTCATAGACCACCCGGCCCTGCTCTTCCGAATAGCGCAGCTCCACATGGCCGGTCAGCGGGAAGTCCTTGCGGAAAGGGTGCCCTTCAAAGCCATAGTCCGTCAGGATACGGCGCAGATCAGGGTTGCCCTCGAACAGCACGCCGTAACAGTCCCACACCTCGCGCTCCAGCCAGCCGGCATTGGGATAGAGGCTGGTGACGCTGGGGACGGGATTCTCCTCGTCGGTGGTCAGCTTCACCCGGATGCGGCGGTTGTGGCGCATCGACAGCAGGTGATAGTTCACCTCCAGCCGCTCCGGCCGGTCGGGCCAGTCGACCCCGGCGATATCCAGCAG
>JBKDAC010000569.1:0-2516 GCA_046316515.1 Sandaracinobacter sp.
CTATCTGTCAAACCAGCTCAGCCGCCAAGGCTGCTACCAGGGCGACACCTGGGGCTATGATCGCGGCGGCATTTGGGTGTCGGGCGGCTGCCGGGCAGAATTCCAGACCGGCTATGGCGGCAGCAACTGGCACAGCGACAACAATTATTACTCCGACAACAACAACCGCCACAGCAACAACGACGGCGCCAAGGCCGCTGTCGCGATAGGCGCGATCCTGGGCGCTGCCTTGATCGCGTCGGCTGCCAGCAAGAACAAGCAGTCCTCCTCGTCGGATTGGCAGTCCAACTACAACCGCGGCTGCGAAGCCGCCCGGCAGGACCAGCGGCGCGGCATGGGCCGGGACTATGACCGCCACGAGAGCAGCTACGACGACCGCTCCCAGCAGGCCTTCTCCGCCGGCTACAACAGCTGCTGGTCGGGTCGGTAAACGGCATGGGGCGGGCCGCCGCGCGGCGGCCCGTTGACTGGCGCGGTGTATCCGGAGCAGTCTATCGCAGTCTGGGAAGGGGATGTCCGTGTCTGCGAGATTTCTGATTGCTGCCATCGTGGCAGGCTTTGCGTCTGTCGCGTTTGCAGCCGATGCGCCGAAGAAGCCCTATGTCGTCAACAATGAAGAGATCGGCGTGCCCGTGTTCCCGCACGACATCACCGACCGGCCCTACAAGGAGCTTGGCGAGGTGAAGGCCGAGGTTCGCAAGGCCACCGTGTTCAGCAAGGCGCCCGACCAGGCCAAGATCTACCGCGAGCTTTGGGAGCGGGGCGAAAAGCTCGGCGCCGACGCCGTGATCAAGGCGCAATATGGCGATGCCCGCGTGACCATGATGAGCTGGGGCTCCAGCGCAGCGACCGGCATTGCGATCAAGTTCGTCGATCCTGCGGCAGCCCCGGCCGCGGCCACCGCAACGCCACCCGCGCAGTAATGCGCAGATTTGCCGGTTGGGCGGCAGCCGTGGCTGTCGCCATCCCGGCGCCTTCTCTTCAGGCGCAGATCGTTGCCCGGTCCGCTCCTGAAACGGCAGTGGTGCCGGCAGACGTTTCGGCAGCGCCGCCGACGGTGTCAGCTGCCACGGCGCCAAACGCCGCGCCGCGGCCAGCGCTCTCAGCCGGAACCCCTATCCGGCTGATGATCCTGCGCGAGGTGACCAGCCGGACGGCCAAGGCAGGCGACCGCATCAAGCTTCGGGTGGTCGAGCCCGTGGTGGTCGACGGCGCGACGCTGGTGCCGGTCGGTGCGACCGTCTGGGGAGAGGTTGTCGGCGTGGAGGCGAATGGCGCGGTCGGCAAGTCCGGCCGGCTGAACGCCCGACTGCTGCACCTGGAAACGCCGGAAGGCCCGGTGCCGCTGGGTGGCGAGCACAGCGACGAAGGCGACACCGGCGGCGCCGGCCTTGCAATCGCGATCATCGGCTTCGGGCTGTTCGGCCTGCTGCACCAGGGCGACAGCGGTCGCCTGAAGGCCGGCGACATCATCACCGGCCGGGTCTCGGGGGCGCCGGCCGCAGCCGCCACCCCGCGCGCTCAGGCCGACAGCAGCACGATATCCCAGCCATAGGTCGGCACCGCAGTGCCTTCGGCGAGCTTTGCGATCATCACGCCGCGGCGGTATTCGGGCACGCGCGACAGCAGCACATCCTTCGCATTCCCTGCCTCGCCGGGGAATACATCTGCGTGATCAGCCGCTGGCTCCGCCCGGTCACGTCGAAATGGATGTGCTGCGTCCGCGCCGGACAGAGGCCCGGCTTCACCGTGCAGAACCGATAGCGTCCCTGCGCGTCCGCCTCAGCGCTTTGCGATCGGCACATAATCCCGCTGCGGCGCGCCGGTATACAGCTGCCGCGGACGGCCGATCTTCTGCTCGGGGTCGCCGATCATCTCGTTCCACTGTGCCACCCAGCCGACCGTGCGGGCCAGCGCGAACAGGGCTGTGAACATGCTTGTCGGGAAGCCGATCGCCGACAGCACGATCCCCGAATAGAAGTCGACGTTTGGGAAAAGCTTCTTCTCGATGAAATAGGGGTCGTTCAGCGCCATTTCCTCCAGCTGCAGGGCAACCTCGAAAATGGGGTCGGTCACCTTCAGCTCGGCAAACAGCTCGCGCACCGTCTGCTGCATCACCGACGCGCGCGGATCGTAATTCTTGTACACCCGGTGGCCAAAGCCCATCAGGCGGAAGGGATCATCCTTGTCCTTGGCGCGGGCGATATACTCCGCAATGCGCTCCGGCCGACCGATCTCGCGCAGCATGTTCAGCGCGGCCTCGTTGGCACCGCCATGCGCCGGGCCCCACAGGCAGGCGATGCCGGCCGCGATGCAGGCAAACGGGTTCGCGCCAGACGAACCGGCCAGCCGCACGGTCGAGGTCGACGCATTCTGCTCATGGTCCGCGTGCAGGATGAAGATGCGGTCCAGCGCGCGCTCCACCACCGGATTCACCTCATAGGGTTCGGCCGGAACGGCAAAGGTCATGCGCAGGAAATTCCCCGGGTAAGACAGGGAGTTGTCGGGATAGACGA
>JBKDAC010000570.1:0-786 GCA_046316515.1 Sandaracinobacter sp.
CCACCGAGAACTACACAAGGCCCTTGGTCGGCAGCCTCAGATGTTTATATCAGACCGCGATCATGTGGCCCACACTATAGGGCACGCTCCGGCTCGCCGCCTCGAACACCTGCGCGGCGACCCGATCAATCACCGCCTTCACCATCTCCAGCTCGCGGCCCGTCGCCACCAGCGGCACCATGATCTCGGGCTCCACCCCATCATCGATGGCAAGCGCCGCCTCGAAAATGGCGCGCGCCTGCATCTCCACGATCTCGGGATAGCTGATCAGCAGCCGGCAGCCGCGATGGCCCAGCATGGGATTGGATTCGTGCAGCTCGGCCAGCCGCCGTCGCACGGCGGCGACAGAAAGCCCTGTCGATTCCGCGACTTCGGCAATCTCCGCTTCGCGCACGGGCAGGAATTCGTGCAGCGGCGGATCCAGCAGCCGGATGGTCACGGGCAGGCCCGCCATGATCCGGAAGATGGATTCGAAGTCGCTGCGCTGCGCCGGCAGCAGCTTTTCCAGCGCCGCGCGCCGGCTCGCCTCGTCCGAGCCCAGGATCATCGCGCGCACATGAACAATGCGGTCGGCGCCAAAGAACATATGCTCGGTCCGCGCCAGGCCGATCCCTTCGGCGCCAAACCGCCGGGCGGTCGTGCAATCCTCGGGCGTCTCGGCGTTGGCGCGCACCTTCATGCGCCGGTGCACATCGGCCCAACCCATCAACCGCGCGAAATCGCCCGACAATTCCGGGTCCACCGTCGCCACCCGGCCTTCCATCACCTCGCCACTGGCGCCATCCA
>JBKDAC010000571.1:0-10517 GCA_046316515.1 Sandaracinobacter sp.
ATCGCAGCAGCAGCCGCGAAGCCATTAGAAATGAAAAGGATCGCCCGTCAATCGCACACAGCAACTAACCAGCGTTAACCATCGCGCCGGAAGGCTGGATCATCTCCAGCGCCGGGTCAGACCCGTGGCTGCAATCGCGCCAGCAGCAGGTCCCGCGCTGCGTTCACGCGCCGCGCCAGCTCGGCGCTTCCGCCCTTGTCGGGGTGCACCTGCCCGATCAGCCGCCGGTGCGCTGCATTGATCTCGTCGGCGTCGGCGTGCAGCCCCACGCTCAGCAGCTGTCGTGCCTCGATCTCGTCCATCGGACGCACCGCCACCTTCGCCCGCATCCAGCCGGCATAGGCCAAGGCCGCCGTCACGCCCCCCATCGCCAGCCCGGGCACCGTCTGCCCGCGTCCCAGCATCCAAAGGGTCATCCCGGCCCCGGCCGCCACCGCCAACTTGCGGCCGGCATCCGCCCCCAGGTGGCCGCTCCACCACAGCCATCCCAGCAGACCGACCGCCAGCAGCGCCACCAAGGCCATCAGGCAGCGGCGTCCTGCACCGGCGCAAGCGGCAGCTGCAGCGCCGCGATCAGCTCCCTGAGCTCGGCGCGCGCCGCCACATGGCTCATGGAGGCTTCCTCCACATGCGCCATGTCCAGCAGGGTCAGGCCGCGCGGGAACAGCTCGCGATAGATCACCCGTTCCGACAGGCCGGGCGCCACCCGGAACCCGATGCGCTTCGACAGCTCTTCCAGCGCCGTGCCCACCCGGCGGCGGTTGCGCGCCTCCAGCGTCGACAGGCGGTTGCGCACCACCACCCAGTCCACAGACCCGCCGTCATGCTTCGCCCGTTCCTGGCGGGCCTTCCAAACCAGCTCGGAGTAGAAGCTGGGGCGCACCACCTTGTAGGTCTCGGCATCCACCTGGCCCAGCAGGTCGAAATCGATGAAGCTGTCGTTGATCGGCGTGATCAGCGTGTCCGCCCGCGCGATCGCGGCGCGGCCGATCTCTGAGTCGTGGCCGGGCGTGTCGATCACCACCGCGTCCAGGTCGACGCACACCAGCGTTTCCAGCGCGCCGTTCGATCCTTCGCCCAGCACCGTCACCGGCACATGCGACAGCGCGATTCCCTGCCGGTCAGCCCAGTTCTTGCGGTTCTCGAAATAGCGCGCAGTCGTCTGCTGCCGGTGGTCGAGGTCGGCAACCGCAAGCCGCAGCCCGCTCTGTGCCAGCGCCATCGCAATGTGCACCGCAGTGGTCGACTTGCCCGACCCGCCCTTTTCGTTCCCAAGCACGATGACGTGCGGACCCTTCCGCACGCTTCGGCCTGTCCCCATCCCCGGGAGCCCCGTGATTGACATTCCGCCCTGCCTCCGGCGATGGCCGACCCAGCGCCGACTCTTTCGTGCCTGCTGATGCGGTCAGATGCGGGCATTCGTCAATCAAGCGCGAAGTCAAACAAGGATAACAATGGAAACGGCACGGACGGTGATGGCGCTCAGGGCCCGGATTCGCAGCTGGCGCGCTGCCGGAGAGCGAATCGCCCTCGTTCCGACCATGGGCGCCCTGCACGCCGGGCACCTCTCGCTTGTCGGAATCGGCCGCCGCCACGCGCATCGCGTGGTCGCCAGCATCTTCGTGAACCCCAGGCAGTTCGGCGCCAACGAGGATCTGGATCGCTATCCCCGCCCGGAAGCCCGCGATGCCGATCTGTTGCGCCAGGCCGCATGCGACATGCTCTTCCTGCCCCCGTCCGAGGCCGTCTATCCCAAGGGCTATGCCACGAATGTCAGCGTGGCTGGTCTCGACCGACCGATGGAAGGCGCCGCGCGCCCCGGCCACTTCGACGGAGTCGCGACCGTCGTCACCAAGCTGCTGCTGATGGCCTTTCCCGATGTCGCCATCTTCGGCGAGAAGGACTGGCAGCAGCTCGCCATCATCCGCCGCCTCGCGACCGACCTCAACATTCCGGCCGAGATTGTCGGCGCCCCCATCATCCGCGAATCCGACGGCCTCGCGATGAGCTCACGCAACGCCTATCTGGCCCCAGCCCACCGCGCAGTCGCCGGCGCCCTGTTCCGCACGCTCCAGGCGGCCGCCGCCGCCCTCAGCGGCGGCGCCTCCGTTCCCGATAGCCTGACGGCCGCCTGCGCCGCGCTCGAATCGGCCGGCTTTAAGGTCGACTATCTTGTCCTCGCCGACGAACAGACCCTTCAACCCATCGACCGGGCCCTTCCCGGCGGCCGCCTGTTCGCCGCAGCCCGCCTTGGCACCACCCGCCTTCTCGACAATCTGCCGGTGCTGCCCGCATGACCGGCTTCCCCTTCCAGATCGTGGATGTCTTCACGGATCGCCCGCTTGCCGGAAACCAGCTCGCTGTCGTCACCGACGCGCGCGGGCTTGAAACAGCGGCGATGCAGGCCATCGCCCGCGAGTTCAACTTCGCCGAAACAAGCTTCCTCCTGCCCCCCCAGGACGCTGCCAACGACGCCGAAGTCCGCATCTTCACCCCGGCGGAAGAGATGCCCTTTGCCGGCCATCCGAATGTCGGCACCGCCTTCGTCGCCGCCCGGCTCGACACCCTGTTTGGCAAGCCCGTCGCCGACCAGCTGCGCTTCGAGGAAAAGGCCGGCCTCGTCCGGCTCGAACTGCTGCGAGAGCGGGGCACCGTCACCGGCGCCCGTTGCCGCGCCCCCCGCACGCTCTCGATCGGCGCAGGCGTCGAGCCGCGAACCGTCGCCGAACTCGCAGACCTCGCCGAATCCGACATCCTGACAGGCCGCTTCGGCCCCTCTTTCGCCTCCGTCGGGGCCGAATTCCTGTTCGCCGAGGTAACCGCCGACGCCCTCGAACGCGCCCAACCCGTCGCGTCCGCCTTCCAGGCCCATGAGGGCCGCATCGGCCAGACGACAGGCCTGTTGGGCCTGCACCTGCACAGCCGCGATGCCAACGACCCTACCCGCCTCGACGTGCGGATGTTTGCCCCCCTGTCCGGCATCGCGGAAGATCCGGCGACCGGCGCCGCCGCCGCCGCGCTCGGTGCGTTCCTTAATAGCCTCTCGCCCGGCGAGACGCGCTTCACCCTGGCGCAAGGCCGTCACATCGGCCGCTCCTCCACGATTCGTGTCGACGCGCAAGCGAACGAGGTCTGGATCGGCGGCACCTGTGCCTTCTTCGCCGAAGGAATGCTCACCCTCCCATGAGCCTGCCCAGCGCCCGCGCCAGGGCCGAGGCCCACAGCCCCTTCCTGCGCGGCCTGATCCGCCGCGAGGCGGAGCTGCTCGAACAGATGGGTGCCCAAGGCTTCGACGCAGCCCTCCAAACCGCGCTCGCCCGCCTCGACCCGGCAGACCCCTCCCCGACGCTCCGCCAGGCCCGCGCCGGAGTCGCCCTCACCGTCGCACTCGCCGACCTTGCAGGGGCCTGGCCCCTCGAGCAGGTGACAGCCGCCCTCACCCGCTTCGCCGACACCGCGCTCGAGTTCGCGATTCAAGCCGCCTTCGCTGACCGCGGCCACTCCCCCCAGGGCCTCGCCGCCCTCGCGCTCGGCAAGATGGGCAGCCACGAGCTCAACTATTCCTCCGACATCGACCTCATCTTCCTCCACGATCCCGAAACCCTTCCCCGCCGCGACGGCGAGGACCCGACCGAGGCCGCCGTCCGCCTCGTCCGCCGCGTGGTCGCCCTGCTCTCGGAACGCACTGCCGACGGCTATGCGCTGCGCGTCGACCTCCGCCTCCGGCCCGACCCCGACAGCACCCCGTCCTCGCTGCCGATCGGCGCGGCCGAGCATTACTATCAGTCGCAGGCGCTGGCCTGGGAACGCTCCGCCTTCATCCGCGCCCGTGCCGCTGCCGGCGACCTGTCGCTCGGCCGCAGTTTCCTGGCCGCCGTCCAGCCCTTTATCTGGCGCCGCAGCCTCGACTATTCGGCCCTCGCCGAAATCCGCGAAGTCAGCCACCAGATCCGCGACCATTTCGCCGACGGCCAGGCACTCGGTCCGGGCTTCGACCTGAAGCGCGGCCGCGGTGGAATCCGCGAATGCGAATTCTATGCCCAGGTCCACCAGATGATCTTCGGCGGCCGGGACTCCAGCCTGCGCCCCGGCGCCACCATGGACGCGCTCGCCGCCCTTGCCGACGCCGGACGGATCAACCCCGACGACGCCCGCTTGCTGGCAGAAGCCTACCGTCATTATCGCACGCTTGAACACCGCATCCAGATGGTCGCGGACCAGCAGACCCACGCCATCCCCAGGCTCGCCGCAGACCGCGCCCAGGTCGCCGGCCTGATGGGCGCCCCCAACTGGCGCGCGGTCGAGGCAGAGCTCGCCCCCTGGATCAAGGCCGTCGCCCGCCTCTACGACCGCCTGCTCGGAACCGGCGAGGGCCCGCGCGGCCCCCGACTGCCGCAGGGCACCGACTCGATCGTCGCATGGGCTACCAAGGCCCGCGTCCGCGATCCCCTGCTGCTCGCCACCCTTACCGATGGCTGGCGCTCGGGAAGGCCCCGCTCGCTCCGTGCGCCCGAATCGCAGCGTGCCTTCGAACAGGTGATCCCGATCCTGGTGCAGCAGGTGGGCACCGGGCGCACCGGCCGCGAGGCGCTCCTCCGCCTCGATCAGCTCATCGCGGCCCTGCCCTCGGGCGTCCAGTTCTGGCGCCTGCTGGCCGCCCACCCGGCCCTCCTGAAGGTCGTTGCGCGGCTCCTCACCGCCACCCCGCTACTCGCAGACGCGCTCGCCCGGCGCCCCAGCCTCCTCGACGTGCTGCTGGAACCCGCAAGCCCCCTGCCCGACATTGCAGCCGCATCAGCCGAACTCGACAGCGTCTGCCGCAACATCGAGGGCGAGCAGCTGCTCGATCGCGTCCGCATCTGGACCGCCGAGCGCCGCTTTGCGCTTGGTGTCCAACTGCTCGACGGGACCATCAGCCCGGCCGATGCCAGCCGCGAACTCTCGCTGATGGCCGAAGCTGCAGTCGCACTGCTCGCCCGCACCACGGTCGCCGAATTCACCGCGCGCCACGGCGAAATCCCGGGCGGCCGGCTCATCCCGCTCGCGCTCGGCCGCTTCGGGGGGGGGCAGCTCACGGCCCAGTCCGACCTCGATCTCGTCTTCCTCTTCACCGGCAGCTACGAGACGCTCTCCAGCAGCACGCCGCCGCTCAGCGCCAGCGCCTGGTTCAACCGGTTGGTCCCGCGCCTCGTCGCCGCGCTTTCCGTCCCCACCGCGGCGGGCACTCTTTACGAGGTCGACACCCGCCTCAGGCCTTCAGGCGCCGACGGCCTGCTTGCTGTCAGCCTGGACAGCTTCTTCCACTATCAGCAGGCCGAGGCCGGCGTCTGGGAACAGATGGCCCTCACCCGCGCCCGCCCCATCGGCTGTGCAGCCGGGGATGCAGCCCTTGCCCAGGCCGGCATCGACAGCCTGGTCTCAGCGCGCCGCAACGAAGCCCATGTCCGCCGCGAGGCGGCCGAGATGCGCCGCCACATGGCCCGCCACAAGCCGCAGGCCGGCCCCTTCGACGTCAAGCTGATGAAGGGCGGCCTGGTGGACATCGAGTTCATCGTGGCCGTCCGTGCCCTGCTCGCCGGGCAGCCGGTCCCGGCCAATCTGGAACAGGCAGCCGCCATCCACGCGCCCGAACTGGTCGAACCCGCCCAGCTGATGAACGCCATCCTGGTGATGCTCCGCCTGATCCAGCCCCATGACGCCGCCGCCGCCCCCGATGCGGCGGCCGGGGCCCTGCTCGCCCGCGCCTGCGGCAAGTCGGGCCTTGCAAGCCTCAAGGCCGATCTTTCACAAGCGCGGGGCACCGTCACCCGCCTCTGGGCCGAAACCTTTCAAGGAGACCTGCAGTGAGCCCCAAAACTGAAAACCTCGACACAGCAAGCCCCGCACCCACCTTCACCATGGAAACCCCCGACGGCCCCGTCAGCCTGTCCGACTTCGCGGGCGCGAAGCTTGTCCTCTACTTCTACCCCAAGGACGACACATCAGGCTGCACCGCCGAGGCCATCGCCTTCTCAGGCCTGGCCGACGATTTCCGGAACGCCGGCACCACCGTCATCGGCGTCAGCAAGGATTCGGTCGCCAGCCACCGCAAGTTTGCGACCAAACACAACCTCACCGTGAAGCTGGCAGCGGATCCCGAAGGCACCACCGTCGAAGCCTATGGGGCCTGGGTCGAAAAGAGCATGTACGGCCGTAAATATATGGGGATCGACCGCTCCACCTTCCTCATCGGCCCCGACGGCAAGATCGCAGCCATCTGGCGCAAGGTGAAGGTGCCGGGCCACGCCGACGCCGTGCTGAAGGCCGCAAAGGCTCTCTGAGCCGGATGGAAACCCTGCGCGCTGGCGCCGTCGCGGTGCTGCTGACGGCCGATGCCGGGACGAAGGCCGCGGCTGCCCGCGCGCTCGCCGCGCGCTGGGCTGCGGGCATGCTGGAGCTGTCGGCAGACGGCCCCGCCATGCCCGACCGCCCCAACCGCCCGGCACGGCCAGACCTGCTGCCGCCCAGTGCCATGCCCAAGCGCGGGCGCGCAGGCTCGCCCCGCGCGCGCTTTGCCCTGCTTCATGCGCTGGCCCATATCGAGCTCAACGCGATCGATCTTGCCGTCGACATGGCGGGCCGCTGGGGCCCCGCCATGCCGCCCGCTTTCACCAACGACTGGCTGCGGATCGCCGACGAGGAGGCCCAGCATTTCGGCCTCCTCCAGGGCTTGCTGGAACTGGCCGGCGGCACCTACGGGGATCTGCCGGCCCATGACGGCCTGTGGGAAGCCGCCCAGGCCACCGCGCACGATCTGGAGACCCGGCTCGCCATCGTCCCCCAGGTGCTGGAGGCCCGCGGCCTCGATGTCACGCCCGCGATGATCGAACGCTTCAAGGCGCTGGGCGACACACAGGCGGCTGCTGTCCTCACCCATATTCTCACCGACGAGATCACCCATGTGGAAGCCGGCAACCGCTGGTTCAGAAAGCTATGTGCCGAATCAGTAACAGAACCTGCTGAGCGCTTCCGCACGCTGGTCGCGACCCATTTCCGGGGGGCCGTTAAGCCTCCGTTCAACGTTTCGGCGCGGCGTCAGGCCGGTTTGACGACGGATTGGTACAGTTTGCTTCCCACGATCGTTCCTGCCTCTAAACAGTAACCATACGCAGCTGAACCCGACCCCGGGCCCGGCTGCGGAACTTGAGACGAACGGACTGCAACCAATAACGAGTGAGTTGCCGGCATGTTCCGCCGGTGCGTCGCAAGGGGTCGAAAACGGGAATGCAACAAGCGGCAACACGTGCTTACCAGCGCGCAAGGTCTTTTGTGCATTTGCGTTTTCCCGAACGCCGCATCGTCGTGGAATATTTTTGTGGGGAAACCCACGCGGATGGAACCGCACGGCAGACCTCTATCAGAATCGGGACGCACGAACAGCTCATGGGAATTGGCACTGCTGCAATGATCGCCGGGTGGGTGACGGTTTCGGCCGTCTCC
Organism: Sandaracinobacter sp.; assembly: GCA_046316515.1. Taxonomy (GTDB): domain Bacteria; phylum Pseudomonadota; class Alphaproteobacteria; order Sphingomonadales; family Sphingomonadaceae; genus Sandaracinobacteroides. The sequence goes on from JBKDAC010000571.1 coordinate 7,480, forward strand.
GGCCAGAGCGCTGAACAGGCAGCTGACCAGCGCGCCCAGGCGGAGTTGGCCCGCATGGCCGCCCAAGTCCAGGCGCTGAAGGCCGACACCGCCGCGCTGAAGGGCACTGTTGCCACCACCGCCGAACGCATCGAAGCCCGCCAGCAGTTTCTCGACGCCCTTCTGACGGGCCGGGCCAAGGGCAATGACCTTGCCGGCCTGCTGCCCCGCAACACCCGCCGCGTCAGCGCCGATGTCGCCGCCAACGCGGGCATCCTCGCGCCGTTCGCCGCCCTCGAGCAAAAGCAGCTGGCCCTGGTCGACAAGGCCGCCGCCACCGCCGAAACCCGCATCAAGGACGCCGAAGCCCTGATCGGTCGCCTCGGCCTGAACCCGGGCCGCTTCATGGCGCAGAGCTTCGCACGCTCGGCTGCCGGCCTCACCCGCACCGGCCTGGGCGGTCCCTTCGTTCCCGCCACCGATGGCGCAACCGGCGCAGACCCCAAGTTCGCCGAACTGTTCGTGAACTGGCAGCGCGTGGAACAGCTTGAGGATGCGATGGCCTCGCTGCCGTCCTACGTTCCCGCCAGGTCCTACACCGTGACCTCCAGCTACGGCTTCCGCTATGATCCGTTCCACGGTCGCGGCGCCCAGCATGCCGGCCTCGACATGGCCGGCGCCCATGGCGAGCCCATCTATGCCGCCGCCACCGGCCGCGTCGTGCGGGCCGAACGCTATGGCGCCTATGGCAACACGGTCGACATCGATCACGGCCGCGGCATCCTCACCCGCTATGCCCACCTCTCGGCGATCAACGTCTCCGTCGGCGACCGTGTCGAAATGGGCGAGCACATCGCCGCCATGGGCTCCACCGGCCGCTCCACTGGCACCCACCTCCACTATGAGGTGCGGATCGATGGCCAGCCGGTGAACCCGCGCCCCTTCATCGACTCCTCGCGCTACCTGCTGGCCTATCAGCAGGACCGCATGGGCCCGGATCTCCCTTCCGCCCTTTAAGGGCTGCAATCGCGCCCCTTGCGGCAGCGTCTCACCCGGCCTACCTCTGGCCCATGCCCGACGCCGAAATCGCCCTCACGCCCGCCGCGGCCGCCCGCGTGGCCGCAATTGCCGCCCGGCAGGGCCGCGCCCAGCCGCGCCTTCGCCTGTCGGTCGATGGCGGCGGCTGCGCTGGCTTCCAGTATCGCTTCGAGCTGGCGGAGGGCCCGCAGGACGATGATGTCGAGGTCCTGACGGATGGCGTCGGCCTGGTGGTCGACAGCATGAGCCTGCCGCTCGTCGCCGGATCGGTGGTCGACTATGTCGAGAACCTGGGCGGTGCCGCCTTCCAGGTCCGCAATCCCAATGCCGCCTCCAATTGCGGCTGCGGCACCTCCTTCTCCGTCTGACGCCCCGGCCCAGGCGCGCAGGAAGGCCCAGCCGATGAAGATCGCCACCTTCAACGTGAACGGCATCGGCGCGCGCCTGCCGCGTCTCCTGGAATGGCTGGAGGCCACCAGGCCCGACGTCGTCGGCCTGCAGGAAATCAAGACGCAGACCGAAAGCTTCCCGCTGAAGGCCATCCAGGATGCCGGCTACCACGCCCTCGTCCACGGCCAGAAGGGCTTCAACGGCGTCGCTATCCTGTCGCGCCAACCGGCCGAAGAGGTGGAGCGCATGCTGCCCGGCGATGCCGAGGACGTGCAGTCCCGCTGGATCGAAGCGCGCGTGAGCGGCATTCACTTCGCCTGCCTGTATCTGCCCAACGGCAACCCCGTCCCCGGCCCCAAGTTCGATTACAAGCTTGGCTGGATGGACCGCCTGGCCGCCCGCGCGGCCGAGCTGATGGCAACGGAACAGCCCGTGGTGCTGGCCGGGGACTGGAACGTCTGCCCGACCGACCAGGACGTCGCCAGGCCCGACATCATGGCAGGCGACGCCCTGCTGCAACCCGAAAGCCGCGCCCGCTTCCGCGCGCTGCTGGCCGGCGGCTGGACCGACGCCATTCGTGCCCGGATGCCGCACAGCCCCTGCTACACCTTCTGGGACTATCAGGCCGGCGCCTGGGCCAAGAACTGGGGCCTCAGGATCGATCACCTGCTGCTCTCCCCGGCTGCTGCCGACCGCATGGTGGATGCCGGAATCGACCGCGCGGTGCGCGGCGCCGAACGCGCCAGCGACCATGTCCCGGCCTGGGTGGAACTCGGCACCGCCTGACCTGTGCCGGATTGGCCGCGCACGGCGCAAACGTGCGCAAACGCCGAAACCACGACCAAGCCCCCTTCAGGAACCGTTTCGCGTTCGGTGATTGTCGTCGTCTGGGTTGGTGCGCCGCAAGTTTGGTAACGGTGGCGTCCGCAGGGTCGGAAATCGGACGCCACCGTCACCTCCGGCATGATCGGGGGAGGGCCCAATCACGCCGTGACTTGTGGGGCGGTCAGTCGGGCTTGCCCGCTGTCCATGCACCATTTATGGGTCGACTGGCTGGCGTCTGACAATATCGGACGATTCATATATCAACGATTGATATATTCTCCCGTAACAGAATCAGGCACTTACGGCTATCGAAGGCCACTTTCCGCAAAGCTGACATAGCCTTTCCGACCGATCACCAGATGGTCCACAAGCTCCACATCAATGGCTTCCAGCGCCCGTCTGACCTTGCGCGTCATCTGCACATCCTCGGCAGAAGGCTGCGGATCGCCCGACGGATGGTTATGCACAAGAACCGCACCTGATGCCGACAGTTCGAGGCACCGCCGCGCGATCTCGCGGGGGTAGACATGCGCGGCCCGGGCAGTCCCGGTGCCCAGGATCTCAATCCGAATCAGCCGCCGGCCAGCATCCAGGAACGCGACCCGCACCTGCTCGACGGGCAGATAGGCCATCTCGCTGAACATCACCTCGGCCAGCGCCGGCCCGCCCTGCACAGGCAACCGTTCGGTCGCCTTGCGCTCCAGAACAACGCCGATCGTTTCCCGGATCAGGTTCAGGATGGCGATTCCGTTCGAATCGGTTCCCAGCTGGCGCAACCGCTCCTCGCTCGCCGCCAGCACGGACCC
>JBKDAC010000572.1:0-6351 GCA_046316515.1 Sandaracinobacter sp.
CGACCATGCTCTCGGGCAAGCGGATGCCAGCGAATGGCGCTCGAAACACTCTCTCCCAAACGAGCCGCAGCAGCACGACGGCTCAAGCCACCGTCGATCACCGCGACAACAGGATCACGCAAATCCTGGGAAAGCGCTCTAATCCCCGCTAGATGAAATCAGGGGGCCAGGTCAGCCGGCACAAAGGCCAATAACCTACTTCATGTGCATGAAAGTCAATCTGTTGCGCACGACATGCTTGCGATGGGCCGCCGCCAGAACTCTGTGGGTGCAGGGCATTCTATGCCCTGCCGGGTTGGAAGGGCAGAGCCCTTGCGCTCAACCGACAGCTGCCCGCCAACCACCCCACCCCCTTCCGCCCGTCGACTTGCCCCGCTAAGGCAGCGCGCATGTCCACTCCCTTGCGCCCCGCACCCTTGAAGGTTGGTCTCGCCGGGCTCGGCACTGTTGGTGCCGGCGTTGTGAAGCTTTTGGAAACCAATGCAGAGCTCATCACGCGGCGCGCCGGGCGGCCGATCGTGGTCACCGCCGTGTCGGCGCGGGATCGGCATCGGGATCGGGGGATCGACCTCAGCCGCTTCGGCTGGGAGGATGATGCGGCCGATCTGGCCGCGCGCGACGATGTGGATGTGGTGGTGGAGCTGGTGGGGGGCGCCGATGGCCCGGCGCTGACTTTGGCGCGGGCCTCGCTCCAGCGCGGCAAGCCCTTCGTCACCGCAAACAAGGCGATGCTGGCGCATCACGGCCTGCTGCTGGCCGAGCTCGCCGAGGTTGCCTCCGTGCCGCTGAAGTTCGAAGCGGCGGTTGCCGGCGGCATCCCCGTCATCAAGGGCCTGCGCGAGGGCGCGGCGGCGAATGCGCTCAGCTCCGTCTATGGAATCCTGAACGGCACCTGCAACTATATCGTCACCCGGATGGAGAAGGAGGGGCTGGAGTTCGGCGACGTGCTGGCCGATGCGCAGCGCCTGGGCTATGCCGAGGCCGACCCCAGCTTCGACATCGACGGGGTGGATGCCGCGCACAAGCTGTCGATCCTCGCCTCTCTCGCCTTCGGGGCGCGGCCGGATTTCGACCATGTGGAAATCCACGGCATTCGCGACATCAAGCTGGCCGACATCCGCCAGGCCGGCGCGCTGGGCTTCAAGGTGCGCCTTGTCGGCATGGCGGCCTTGGTGGGCGACCGGCTGATGCAGCGCGTGCACCCCAGCCTGGTGCCGCTGGGCCATCCGCTCGCCGCCGTCGAGGGCCCGTTGAATGCCGTGGTGACCGAGGGCAATTTTGTCGGTCGCCTGCTGTTCATGGGCCGCGGCGCGGGCGAAGGCCCGACCGCGTCTGCGGTGGCTGCCGACCTGATCGATATCGCCCGGGGCGAGAATGGCCCTGCCTTTGCGATGCCGGCCCTGGCGCTGACGCAGATCGCCCATGCCGGGCCCGAGGTGCGGTCGGGCCGCGCCTATATCCGCCTGACGGTGCAGGACCGACCCGGCGTGCTCGCCGACCTCACGGCGGCGCTGCGCGATGCGGGCGTCTCCATCGAAAGCCTGATCCAGCCGGCGTCTGCGCCGGATGGCACCGCGCTTGTCGTGATGTTGACCCACGAAAGCCGTGAACAGGCTGTGCGCCAGGCGCTTGATGCGATGGCGGCGCTCCCCAGTTCCACGGCCGCGCCGCTGTTCATGCCCATCCTCGCGCAAGACGGTTGAGACAAGAAAAGGACTCCAATGATCGACCGCTCGAAGCTGACTCCCTCCCAGGTTCTTGACCGCGTTCTTGTGCTTGAGATGGTCCGTGTGACGGAATATGCCGCGATCGCTGCCAACAAGCTGGTCGGCCGCGGCGACGAGAAGGCGGCCGATGCGGCCGCCGTTGCCGCCATGCGCGACGCGCTGAACAAGCTGGACTTCGACGGCACGGTGGTGATCGGCGAGGGCGAGCGCGACGAGGCGCCCATGCTGTTCATCGGCGAGAAGGTGGGCTCGGCCATCGGCACCGGGCCGAAGATCGACATCGCGCTCGATCCGCTGGAAGGCACAACCATCACGGCGAAGGCCGGCCCCAATGCGCTCGCCGTGCTGGCGATCGCCGAGGAAGGTGGGCTGCTGCACGCGCCCGACACCTATATGGAAAAGCTGGCGATCGGGCCGGGCTACCCTGAGGGCATTGTGAGCCTGACGAAGACGCCGACCGAGAATGTGACGGCGCTCGCCGACGCCAAGGGCGTGAAGCCGTCCGACATCATCGCCTGCGTGCTGGATCGCCCGCGCCACGAGGCCCTTATCAAGGAACTGCGGGGCCTGGGCTGCGGCATCCACCTGATCCCCGACGGGGATGTGGCGGGCGTGATCGCGGTTGCGAACCCCGACACCACGATCGATATCTATATGGGTTCCGGCGGGGCGCCCGAGGGCGTGCTGGCCGCTGCTGCGCTGCGCTGCGTGGGCGGGCAGTTCCAGGGCCGCCTGATCTTCCGCAACGAGGATGAAAAATCCCGCGCGCGCCGCATCGGAATCACCGATTTCGACCGCATCTACAGCCTGGAAGACCTCGCCAAGGGCGACGTGATCTTCGCCGCCACCGGTGTGACCGACGGCAGCCTGCTGGAGGGCGTGCGCCGTTACAAGACCGGGCGCATCACCACCGAATCGATCGTGATGCGCGCCAGCAGCGGCACGGTGCGGCGGGTGAAGGGGGACCGGCGGGGCGACCCGGCCTAGGGCATTTTCACGTTGGGCGGTGATATCCGGCGGCTTTGAAGAAGTTGGCGCATTCGGTTGGGTGGAAGCGGTCGCGCAGGGAGCCGATGCGCGCGACGAGGCTGTCGATGGTTCGTGCGGGTTCCTGTCGCAGCAGGGCCTTGAGTTTGGCGAAGGCCATCTCGATAGGGTTCAGATCCGGGCTGTAGAGCCTGCCCCGGCGCAGGCCGGGGGCGGCAGGTAGAAAAGCTGGGCGCGGCGTGCTGCCGACGGCTGCGAAAGGTCATGAAGGTCACGGGGATTCAGGGGCGAGCGTGCGTGCGCGTTGCATGGAATGGGGGGTGTAGGACAGCGGTTTTCGCTGTGGCTTCGACAGTGGAAAGAGCGATGGGGAGAATAGGCGCATCGGGCACGTGTAGGACAGGCCGGAGGCGGCAGCTGTTATGGCGCAGCCATAATCCGCTGACTCGCCGAAGGCCCGGCCAGCCTGCCGCGAAGCGGGCAGGACTGACGAGCGGGCTTTGCCCGCAACCCTTGCTTGTTCTTGAACTTCAAGCGGACTCGGCGGCTTTGCCGCCGGCCATCGAATATGCCGCCAGCACGCCGGGGATGCCAGGGAGTGTGGTGCCGTTCCGGACCATTTGATTTGGGCCTGGAGCAGTGTTTCGAGGGGGCCGCGGAGCTGGTCTTCGGGTTGGCCGGAGGCGGAGGGGTTGGAGAGCCGGGCGGTAGCTGTGTTCGGTGGCGTGGCCTGAGGAGTAAAGTTTGCGGATTTGATCGAGATACTCGGCGATCTGCACGCATGGCCCCCTTCAGGTCGGATGGTAGGACGCTACCGCCCCCGGACTCGGCGGGTCAAGGCAGCTGGGCCCCGCATCCTGTGCGGGGCGACAGAGTTCTATCCGGGGGTGCAGGGGCATCATGCCCCTGCCGGGGTGGAGGGGCGGAGCCCCTTCCTTGTTGCTCGGGTTTGCGGGGCTGGCGGCGCTTGGACGGCACGAGGTCCCGGGTCCCCCGCCTGCGCGGGGGCAGGCAAGCCCGGGACGACGTGTTTTCATCGGGATCGCGCGCTACCCACCCCCGGCCCCTCCCTGAGAGGGAGGGGGGGGTTACTTGTAGAGCGCGTCCAGGCGATCACCGTAGATCTTCTTGAGGACGTGGCGGCGGATCTTAAGGCTTGGGGTCATCTGTTCATTCTCCACCGTGAAGGGTTCGTCGGCGGGGATGATACGGCGGACTTTCTCGATGACGGAGAGGTTGGCGTTGACGCGGTCGACGGCGGCCTGGAGGGTTCGGAGGAATTCGGGGTTCTGGCGCAGGGATGCGACTTCGGCGCCGTGTTTGGCGGCCCATTCCATCATATGTTCGGGATCGGGCGAGACGACGCCGACGAGGTAGGGGCGGCGGTCTCCGTAGACCATGGCCTGGCCGATTTCGGGTTGCAGGGTGAGCATGCCCTCGACGCGCTGAGGCGCTACATTGTCACCTTTGTCGTTGACGATGATGTCTTTCTTGCGGTCGGTGATGACGATGTGGCCGTCTTCGTCGATGAGGCCGATGTCGCCTGTGGCGAGCCAGCCGTCTGCGGTGAGGACGCGGGCGGTTTCGGCTGGGTTGTTCCAGTAGCCCTGCATGACGAGTTCGCCGGCGACGAGGATTTCGCCGTCTTCGGCGATCATCACCTGGACATCGCGCAGGGGGGGGCCGACGCTGTGCATCTTGATGCGGGCGCCGGGGCGGTTGCAGCTGATGACGGGGCCGGATTCAGTTTGGCCGTAGCCCTGGAGGATGGTGATGCCGATGGCATCGAAGAAGAAGCCGACATCCGGGTTCAAGGGTGCGCCGCCGGAGACCATCGCCTTGAGGCGGCCGCCGAAGCGGGTGCGGACCTTGGCGCGCAGCGTGCGGTTGATCAGGTAATCGAGCGGGCGGTCGAGGAGGGAGAGGCTGTCCCTTTCGTAGCGGCGGCGGCCGAGGCGTTCGGCGGCGGTGAGGAGCCTCGGCGCGAGGCCGCCCTGCTTCTCGATCGTCTTGAGCATGCGGGCGCGCAGCACCTCGAACAGGCGGGGGACGACGACCATGATCGAGGGGTGGGTTTCCTCGATGTTGGCGGCGAGTTTTTCCAGGCCCTCGGCGTAATAGATTTCGCCGCCGAGCCCGATGGGGAGGAACTGGCCGGCCGTGTGTTCGTAGGCGTGGCTGGTGGGCAGGAAGGAGAGGAAGGTCTCGCGCTTGGGTTCGGGCGGGAAGTCGGCCTGGATGATGTCGATGCAGCCGGCGACATTGTGGAGGATGGCGCCATGGTGCTGCTTCACGCCGCGCGGGGTGCCGCCGGTGCCCGAGGTGTAGATGAGGCAGGCGGTGTCGGTGCGCGCCATGGTGGCCTGGGCCGAGATTGCGGTGACGTCGCCCGGATACTGTGCGACCAGCGTTTCCATGTCGTGGATTTCGAGCTGTTCGCTGGCCTGGCCGAGCTTCAGCGGCTCCATGCCGATGAGGAAGCGGCAGACGCTGGCCTGGTAGGCTGCCTCTGCGAGTGTGCGGGCGAGCTTTGGGGTGGAGACGACGGCACCGATGGCGCCGGAGTTTTCCAGGATGTGGAGGGAATCGCGCGCGGTGTTGGTGGTGTAGGTGGGGACGGTGATGCCGCCGGCTGCCATGATGGCGAGGTCCCACAGGCAGAATTCGGGGCGGTTTTCGGAGATGAGGACGATACGGTCGCCGGGCTGCAGGCCGAGACCGCGGAGCGCTGCGGCGAAGCTGGCGACGCGGGTGGCGGCGTCGGCCCAGCTGATGGACTGCCACTGACCCCCGGACTTGCGCCAGAGGAAGGGTTCTGCGCCCAGGCGGCTGGCCTGGCCGAAGAACATCTGGACGAGGTTTGCCCATTTTTCGATGTCGGTGCCCTGGCCGGCGCGTTCGGCCGCCCGGAGCCGTTCGGCGCGTTCGATGTCTGCCCTGCTCATTCTGCTCCCCCGGTTGGCCCGATTGCCGCAGTGTTGCCTTCACTGCGCGGGTCTGCCGCGCCGCGCCAGCCGCCCTGTGCCCGCGCGATGGCATTGGCCTTCAGCGGCAGCGGCGCGGCGCGGACGTCCTTGTGGCCCAGCGCCTGCAGCCCTGCGGCCATGCCCTCGAGGCGGGTTTTCGGTTCGTAGCGCAGGCCGCGCCGGTCTGCGAGAAGTTGCGGGGCGGCGAGTGCGTCCTCGATCGCCATGCCCCAGTCCAGATGGGCGATGATGGCCTTGGCGACCTGGGCGATGATGGTGGCGCCGCCGGCGGCGCCGAAGCTGGCGATGGGCTTGCCCTTTGCGTTATAGACGATGGTGGGGGCCATGGAGCTGCGCGGGCGCTTGCCGGGTTCGATGGCGTTCGGCGACACTGTTCCGTCCGGGCGGCGCGGGTCGAGGTCGAAGTCGGTGAGCTCGTTGTTGAGGACGATGCCGGCGGCGACCAGGCCCGAGCCGAAGGGGCCTTCGATGGTGGAGGTGAGGCTGGCGAGGTTTCCGGCCTTGTCGGCGGCGGACATGTGGCTGGTGGCGGGCACGTCGGCGAGGCGCTGGGCGATGCGCGGCACCATTCCCTTGGGGCTGCCGGGTGCAACGTCGGGCATGGCGCGGTCCAGGCGGATGAGGGCACTGCGGGCAGCGATGTAATCGGG
>JBKDAC010000573.1:0-3767 GCA_046316515.1 Sandaracinobacter sp.
TGCGCCATCGTCACGCCGCGATCCCTGACCAGTTTTACCGCCTCGAGCTTGAACTCGCGGCTGAACTTGCGTCGCTGCATTCATACCCTCCGGTTCCATAAAACACCTTATCTCGGTGTCCACGAAACCGGCAGCAGCTCAAACCGGTCTAGTATAGTGTCCCCGGAATTGGCGCGCGTTAGGCGGGAATGTCTGCCCTTATCGCAAGGGCGTGGACGCGCTCTGCCAGCAGGTCGGCAAGGGCGCGGTTCACGGCGCGCTGGCGTTCGACGCGGCTGAGGCCGGCGAAGCGGGACGAGGTGATCTCGACCGTGAAATGGCTTTCGCCGCGCGGGTCCTCTCCGGCATGGCCGGCATGCTGCGCGCTGTCGTCGATCACGGCCAGATGTTCGGGGGCAAAATTTTCCCGCAGGCGCCGTTCGATCTCGTCTTTCACTGCGCCCATCTGTGACCTCCCGAAACGCGTTGGCTGCCCCTATATGCCGCAATCAGCTGTTGAGGAATGGGTGTGAAGGCAAGGGGTGGTGCATATCCGGGGGATCGCCCCTGTGCCCAGGATGGCTGCCCCGAGGCCGGCGACTATCGCGCGCCGCTGCACAAGCCGGGCAGCGCGTTTGCCGCGCCGTCTGGCCCGCCGCAGTGGCAGTATTTCTGCCTGGAACATGTGCGCGAATTCAACGCCAAGTGGAACTATTTCGAGGGGCTGGACCCCAACATGGTGTGGCAGCAGGAGGCCGCCCACCCCAGCTGGGACCGGGAGACGCGGGCCTTTGCCCACAACATGAAACAGGGCGCCGACGCGGACTTTCGCGTGGACGACCTGCACGGCGTGCTGCGCTGGAAGCAGGACTCCGCGCGCAGGGCCGCCGTGTCGCCGCTGTCGCGCGAGGACCGGCAGGCGCTGGCAAAGCTGGGGCTGCCCGACACGGCGACGCTGGACGAGGTGAAAGCGAAATACCGCGCGCTCGCCCGGCGCTATCACCCGGACGCCAACCAGGGGAGCCGGGCGCATGAGGCACGCTTTACCGCGCTGACCGAAGCCTATGCGCATCTGGAGGCGAGCGCGACGTTCGCGCGGGCGGCCCGCTAGCCCTCCCAGCCGAACAGATCCTCAGCGCCAGCGCAACCTGCTCCGGTCCAGCTGGTCTACCTTCGTGACGCCCATCAGCTTCATGTCGCGCTCGATCTCGGCTTTCAGGCGGGTGAGGATCTGGCGGACTCCGGGTTCGCCGGCTGCGCCGAGCGCGTAGAGGTAGAGGCGGCCGCCTGAGCAGGCCTTTGCGCCGGCTGCCAGGGCCTTCAGCACATGGGTGCCGCGCTGGATGCCGCCGTCGCAGATGATCTCGATCCGGTCGCCGACGGCATCCGCCAGTTCGGCGATCTGGTCGAACGGGGCGCGGCTGCCATCCAGCTGGCGGCCGCCGTGGTTCGAGACCATGATTGCGGTCGCGCCGATGTCGATCGCGCGCTTCGCGTCGCCCACGCTCATCACGCCCTTCAGGCAGAAGGGCCTGTCGCCCCAGCTTTTGCGGATCGCCTCGGCGCGCTTCCAGTCGAGTGTCTGGTCCAGCATCTGGGTGAAGTAATCCGCGACCGACATGGATTTCGAGCTGCCCTCGGGCAGGTGGCCAGCGAGGTTGGGGAGGCTGAACTTCTCGCGGAACAGGTAATCGAGCGCCCAGCGCGGCTTGGTTGCATATTCCCAGATGCTGGACGCGGTGAAGCGCGGGGGGCTGGTGAAGCCGGTGCGCAGGCAGCGTTCGCGGTTGCCGCCCACGATCGTGTCGACCGTCAGCGTCAGGCAGTCGAAGCCCGCCGCTTGCGCGCGCTGGACCAGGCTGTCGTTCAGCCCGTCATCCTTGTGGACATAGAGCTGCAGCATCTTGGGGCCCGTCACCGTGCGGCCGATATCCTCCAAGCTGACGGTGGAGAGCGATGAGACGCCGAAGTAGGTGCCGAACGCGCTGGCTGCGCGGCCCCCCGCGCGCTCACCCTCGTGATGGAACAGCCGCTGCAGCGCGGTGGGGCTGAGGAAGAGCGGCATGTCGAGCTTGCGGCCCAGCACCGTCACCGACATGTCGACCTCGGCGACGCCGGCCAGCACGTCGGGCACCAGGTCGACATCGTCGAAGGCGGAGGTGTTGCGCCCCTTGGTCAGCTCGTCGTCGGCGGCGCCATCGATATAGTGGAAGACGGGCCCCGGAAGCCGCCGGCGGGCGAGCGCGCGGAAGTCCTGGACATTGTGGCAATCCTGATGGCGCATGGCGCCCGAATAACGCCCGCACGGGCAGGCGCAACCCCGGGGCCGCGCCCACCGGGCCGAAGCCCGCGGAACAGCACGGTCGCCGGCGTGCCGGGAAGCGGATTGTTGGTGGCGCCATTTTCCAGCGCAAGGTTCACGCTGGTGGCGGTCAGGGTGCCGTTTCCGCCATCGACATTGATGTTGTTGGCGCTGCCGGCACCATCGCTGTCCCAGAACAGGTCAGTATTCGGCGGGGGCGGCCGTGATGGCAAACGGGCCCATGGTGCCGGCCGGGCTGAACAGGAACATCTGCCGCTGATCGTTCGAGCCAGAAAGGTTCGGGTTCAACTGGAAATACAAGGTATTTGCAGATTCTGAGAAAACGGACGCGAACATTATGACGACAAAAATTGCAGTATAAGATATCCTATATTTGGCAATTTTAAACATTAATAAATATGTCATAAAACGGGAATCCTGCATCTCCCTCTGCCGCAAATCTATCAACATCATATTCAATTTTATTCAATTGGCATCAGACACTGATGCAGTTGTAACATTTGCTCTTTCTTCGTTTAATTAATACCAAATATTGATCTTCTGGCCTTGGATATTTCAGACATGGATCGCGCGAATGTCAGTGCAATGACCCGTTCGGGGTCCTTGACCCTCCCGCAAGCATCAGGCCCTGCGGCCATCTTGCCCCCTTGCGATTTCGGGCCATGGGGGGCAACGACGAGCCATGACCAGCCTGAACCTCGCCGCCGACACGGCCCGCCACGCGCCCACGAAGATGGGCGAGCCCGACACCTTTGTGGATGCCCGCGAGGTGTTCGGCGTGGACATCGACATGAAGGTGCCCGCCTTCAGCCAGGCGGACGAACGGGTGCCCGACCTCGACCCCACCTATGTGTTCGATCCGGACACCACGCTCGCGATCCTGGCGGGCTTTGCCTATAACCGGCGGGTGATGATCCAGGGCTATCACGGCACTGGCAAATCCACCCATATCGAGCAGGTGGCCGCGCGGCTGAACTGGCCGTGCATCCGCATCAACCTGGACAGCCACATCAGCCGCATCGACCTTGTGGGCAAGGATGCGATCGTGCTGCGCGACGGCAAGCAGGTGACCGAGTTCCGCGAAGGCCTTCTGCCCTGGGCGCTGCAGACACCCACGGCTCTGGTGTTCGACGAATATGATGCCGGGCGGCCGGACGTGATGTTCGTGATCCAGCGCGTGCTGGAGGTGGACGGCAAGCTCACGCTGCTCGACCAGAACCGCGTGATCCGCCCGCACAAGGCCTTCCGCCTGTTCGCGACGGCCAACACCGTGGGCTTGGGCGATACGACCGGCCTCTACCACGGCACGCAGCAGATCAACCAAGGCCAGATGGACCGCTGGAACGTCGTGACGACGCTCAATTACCTCCCGCACGAGGAGGAGACGAAGATCGTCATCGCCAAGTCCAAGGACTACGACACCAAGGAAGGCCGCGAAATCGTGGCCGCGATGGTGGCGCTCGCC
>JBKDAC010000574.1:0-12492 GCA_046316515.1 Sandaracinobacter sp.
CGACCGGGTCTGGAGCTGAGACATAGGGGGCTTTGCCCCCTGGACCCCCAGCAGGAGGCATATAGCCTCCTGCACCTCATACAGTTTGCAGAAGAGGGCCCCCGGAATCTGAGGTGCCAGTGGCACCGGCCTCTCGGCGGCCCTCCTCGCAAACTATGGGGTCAAGGGGACTACAGTCCCCTTGCGGGGTGCAGGGGCAGCGCCCCTGCGTTCTCCCTCAGGCCGTGGTTGCGTAGCCGCCGTCGACGGTGATGGTGCTGCCGCAGAGGTAGGCGGAGGCTTGGGAGCCGAGGAAGAGGGCGACGCCGGCCATGTCTTGGGGCGTACCCCAGCGGGCCATGGGGGTGACTTTGAGGGACTCGTCGTTGATGAGGTCTGCGATGCCTTCGGTCATTTTCGAGGGGAAGTAGCCTGGGGCGATGGCGTTGACGGCGATGTTCCGGGGGGCGAGGTTTTTGGCCATCATGCGGGTGAGGTGGAGGACGCCGGCCTTGGAGGCGGCGTAGCTGTAGGTCTCGATTGGGCTGACGTGCTGGCCGTCGATCGATCCGATGTTGATGACGCGGGCGTTGCGTTCGGGGGTGGCAGCCGCTTCGAGCAGCTTGATCAGGCGCTGGGTGAGGAAGAAGACGGACTTCACGTTGAGGTCCATGATCTTGTCCCAGCCGAGTTCGGGGAAGTCGTCGAAGGGGGCGCCCCAGGAGGCGCCGGCGTTGTTGAAGAGGATGTCGACCTTGGGGGTGACGGCCTCGACGGCCTGCGCGAAGCGTTCGATTTCGGCCATCTGGGAGAGGTCTGCGGGCAAGGGGGTGGCGGCGTCGCCCAGCACCTTTGCGAGGCCTTCGACGTCGGAGGCCTTGCGCGAGGTGAGGATCACCTTGGCGCCGTTTTCGACATAGGCGCGGGCGATCATTTCGCCGATGCCGCGGCTGCCGCCGGTGATGACGACGGTCTTGCCTGCGACGGAGAAGAGGTCGTTGATGTTCAGGGACATGCGGGTTCCTTGGCGGGCTGGGAGATGCAAGCCTTCGCTGGCATGACAGGATCTATATGGCTTCGCCTGCGGCGCGGGCGCGGTCTATGCGGGAGGCTTCGGCGCCGGGGAGTTGGCGGTAGACGAGGTAGAGCAGGGTGGCACTGATCGGCAGCACGGCGAGAATGGCGATGTTGGCCTTGCCGAGGTCGCCGAAATATTCCGACAGCATGCCCACCGTGAAGGGCCCGAGGCCGAGGCCTATGATGGTGGTACCGAGGAAGTAGGTGGCGGTGGCGGCGCCGCGCATGCGGGGGAGGACGAGATCCTGGCTGGTGGCGGCGGCGATTCCGACCCACATGGAGCCGGTGATCGAGTTGAGGAAGGCGACCACGTAGAACAGGGTGAGGCTGTCGGTGCTGAACTGGAGCCAGATGAGCGGCGCGGTGGCGAACAGGGCGATGAAGGCGACGATGATGCGGCCGGCGGGGTTGTTCCTGCGGAGTGCATCGGCCATGCGTCCGCCGAAGATGACACCGAGGAAACCGCCCAGCGCTCCGCCGGAGCCGAGGAAGAACCCGACCGACGCGGCGTCGACGTTCGGGAAGGTGCGCAGCGCGTAGGGTGCGCCCCAGAAGCCGATGGCATAGCCCTTGAAGCTGATGAGACCGAAGCCGACGACGGCCATCAGGAAGGTGGGGGTTCCCCAGATGAGGGCGTGGGTGGCAGGATCGCGCTGCTTCAAGCTCTGCGACCAGGAGAAGACGGCGTAGGCGCCGGTGCCGAGTGCGATCCACTGGGGGCCGCGACCGAAGAGGGCGTAGGCGCCGTACGCGATGGCGGCGATGATGGTGAGGCCGATGAGATTCTTCACCAGCGCAGCGCGGCCGAAGCTGGCGGCGTGGAGGAGGGTGAAGGGCGGGATGACGCTGGAGAGTTCGGTGAAGAATTTCGGCCAGGGGCGGGGTTCCGTGGGGCTAACGATGCCTTCGGAGAGGCCACGGATGGGTTCCTTCAGCGTGCGGACCCAGATGGCGAGGATGAGGCCCGGGATGCCGACTGCGAGGAAGGCGGCCTGCCAGCCGACGAGACCCATGGGGCCGCCGCCGGGGAAGACGAGGTTCCACTGATCCTTGATGAGGCCGCCAGTGAAGAGCGAGATGCCGCCACCAAGGTAGAGGCCCGAGGAGTAGACGGCGAGTGCTGTCGCGCGCTTTTCCTTGGGGAAATAGTCGGAGAGGACGGAGAAGGCGACGGGGCTTGCCGACGCCTCGCCGACGCCGACGCCGACGCGTGCCAGCGCGAGTTGGCCGAAGCTCTGGGCGAAGCCCGAAAGCGCAGTCATGCCCGACCAGAGCGCAAGGCCGATGGAAAGCAGGTTGATGCGGTGCCACATGTCGGCGAGCCGGCCGAGCGGGATGCCGAACAGGGCATAGAAGACACCGAAGACGGTGCCGTAGAGGAAGCCGATCTCCGCATCGCCGACGCCGAGGTCGGCCTTTATGTCCTCGGCAAGGATCGACATGATCTGCCGGTCAATGACGTTGAAGATATATACGAGGACGAGGACGCCCAGCACGTACCAGCTGTAGGGGCCGCCGACGCGGGACTTCGCGTGCGCGATCTCGGCTTCCGTTGGCTCCATCGGTCCTCCCTATGCCCCGCCCTGCCGGGCAGGATCGGGTCGTGCCGGGCCTCCCGAGCCCGTCTTGCCCTGGGCGTAGCAGGCATGTTGCCCGCGTGAAACGGCTATTTTGCGAGAATTCGGGTTTCCGGTTTCGCTGCGCTTGCTGCTGTCGGTTCTGCCGTTTTCATGACATAAGTGGCTGGTTTCCGAGGGGAGTCGGGCGGGAGAATTTTCGGGTGGGGCGATCCGACAGCGGATACCGGGCGTTCATCAGCTACAGCCATGCCGACCGGCGGGTGGTCGAGTGGCGGCATGCGGCGCTGGAGGCGAATCGCGTGCCCGCAAAGCTTGGGGGAGCTGACCCCGCCGCAGCCGGCGCTTGAGATCCATCTGGAGGCCGAGGATTGCCATCAGAAGGATGGAGAGGACCACGACCGCCGAGACGACTGCGTTCTGCACATTGCGCCCGAGCGGGAACAGGAAGTTCCACTTGTGGAGCAATGAAAAGCTCAGGCGTTCGGGCTTGGCGCTGTTGTCCGCGCGGTCGGCGAGGACGCCGGTCGCGGTGTCGACGAAGAGCGTTGCGTTGACGGGCGGGCCGTAATCGAGCTGCCAGACAGGGAGGCGCTTGTTGCGGAAATCATAGGCTGGGCCGAAGCGGGTGACGGGCTCGGCCTTGCGGATGGCCGAGCGCGGGGCGCCGGTGACGCGGTCGCCCAGTTGCAGGGCGAGCTCGCGGTCTCCGGGGGCCCAGGGTTGGCCCGTTTTCGCGTCGAGGTAGAGGGCGGGGCCGGTGGGCTGGACGCCATCGAAGCGGGCGTTGCGGATTTCGGCCGGGGTGGCTGGGCTACCCTTGCGGTCGGGCGTGAGGGCGAGGCGGTAGAGTTGCTGGCCGTCGTTGGTCTGTGTGAGCGAGACGCCTGCGATGGCGAGGCCGTCGGTGATGCTGGTCCATTGCTCGTGGAGGCCGAAATCGCTTGGCGTTGGTGTGAGTGGGGGCGCAAGCGTGAGGGTGCGGGTGGGCTGGTCCCAGCCAGTTTGGATCAGGTGGAAGAGGCCCGAGCTGGTGAACATCAGCAGCGGGAGGGCGAGCGCGTAGCCGGCGATGCGGTGCCAGCCGCGTGATCCCGGTGCCCTGACCTTGCGGCGGATCAGGATGAGCATCGCGGTACCGGTGAGGACGAGGGCGAAGAGGGAGCCGACGAGAGCGGTGATGAGGATGATGCGTGCCGCTTCGGCTTCGCGTGGCAGGAAGCTCCAGGTGTGGACCCACTGGAAGGCGCGTTGCAGGCGGGATTTCCAGTCGTTGGAGACGGCGGCGACGGCGCCGGTTTCGGTGTAGATCAGCACTTCGAGATTGTCGGCGCGGTCGAAGCGGACCTTCCAGACCGGGAGCAGGCGGTTGACGGCGGGATAGTCATCCGAGAAGCGGTCGATCCATTCGACCGAGCGGACCTCGGTGTCGGGGAGGGCCATGTAGTGGCGGGCGAGGAAGACTGCCTGGGTCTGGTCATGCCCCTTCAGTTCGGCCCCGTCCTCGAGGCGGAACCAGCGGCGGGGCGCGTCTTGCTGTACCGTCACCTGCAGCACCGCGCCTTGCGGGCCCGGGGCGACCTTGACCCCTTGCGCGCTGGTAATGCCGGCGGCGGCGAGGGTTTCGGGGATGGGGCGGATGCCGGCGAGGTCGATGGGGGCTTGCGGCGGGAAGAAGCGCGCCTGCTGGGGGCCGAAGGTGGTGATGACGGGGTGGAGGAGGCCGGAGCCTCCCCACAGGAGGAGCGCGAGGCCGCCGAAGATTGCCAGCAGCTGGTGCCAGCGGATGGCGGTGAGGCGGGCGTTGAAGCGGCCCTTTGTGGGGGCCTGTGTGGCGGTGGTTGCCATGGGCTGGTCCTTCCTCAGAAACGGGCGGTGGCGCCGGCGAAGACGGCGCGGCCCTGACCGGGGGTGAAGGCGGCGGCGCGCTCGCGGCTCTGGTTGGATACGGTCGCGACGTTGGCGATGTGGCGGGTGTCGAACAGGTTCTCGACCGAGCCGAACAGGCGAAGCGCCGGGTTGAGCTGCCAGCCGGCGGTGAGGCCCCAGAGGTCGTAGCCGGGCGCCTGGGTGGTGTTGGCGTAATCGACGAAGGGGCCTTCTGGGACCCAGCGGAGGTTGGCACCGAGATACCAGCCGGCCTTGCCGTCGAGGCGGAGTTCCGACGCGATCAGATGGCGCGGCACGCCGGCGAGGCGGTTTTTGCCGTAGCGGGCGTCGTCGTCGAACTTGAAGTCTGAGAAGGTCCAGACCTGACGCCAGACAAGGCCGACGCCAGCGGGGCCGGACTGGTCGAGGAGGAAGAGGTCGACTGCGGCTTCGATGCCCTGCCGGCGCGTGCGGTCTGCGTTGACGGTGAAGGAGGTGCGGCCGTTGGCGGCGAGCTGGTCGATGAACTCGTTGTCGACAAAGCTGGAATAGGCGGCGACGTCGAAGGCGACGATGCCGAGCTGGCCGCGGGCGCCGACTTCGCCGGTCCAGGCGCGTTGGGCGTCGAGCGGAGCGAAGGGGGAGATGCCGCCGGCGGTGAGGTCGGCCATGCTGGGCGGTTCGAAGCTGCGGCTGACGTTGGCGAAGAGCTGCACGGTTTCGGCCGGCGTGACGAGCAGCCCGAGGCGGGGGCTGAGCTGGCGGTAGGAGGCGCGGCCCGAGACGGTGTTGAGGAGCGCCGTCACCTCGCGGCGGGCGGCGGCGAACTGGGTGCCGGCGACCAGGCGGACCTGGCTGCCGAGGCCGACATCAAGCTGGCCCCAGGCGTTGAGGGCGGCGGACTCCTGGATGGACTGGGCGCGCAAGGCGCCGCGCTCGCCGAAGTTGTTGGCCCAGCTGCGGTTGTTGGTGCTGGCGCTGTTGGCCTGGATGCCAACGACCCACTCGAACGGCAGCCGTTCGGTGCCGGAGAGGCTGCCGAGTTCGGCGAAGGCGCCGATCTCGTCTTCCTTCTGGTCGACGATGCCGGCGAGGCGGGTGATGGCGTGGTCGAGGGTGCGGTTGGAGTACCAGCCGCCAGCCTCCAGCCGGACGGCGCCGAGCGTTGCGACGGTGCGGTTGGCGAGGCGGATGACGCCGAGGTTGCGGTCCCAATCGTCGGCTTCCGGGCCGGGATCGAGGACGATCGGCGGGCGGCCCGGGACGGGGTTGGGGATGGTGACGGGCCGGGCGGCGCGGGTGGGGTCGTTCAGCGCGTCATCGAGGCTGAGGGCGCCGGCGAGTTCGAAATTGTCCTGCAGGAGGGTGGCGTAGAAGCGGGTTTCGAGCGTGTCCGACAGCTTGAGGCCGGCGTTGGCGAAGCCGTACCAGGAGCGGACGGCGCTGTGGTCGCGGTAGCCGTCGGAGGAGAGACCGGTGACGCCGACCCAGACGTCGCCGACGCCCATTTCGGCGCCGGCCTGGAGTGAGCCGCGCAGGGTGTTGAAGCTGCCGCCCTCGACTCGGGCCTCGAATGGGGTGCCGAGGCTGGTGGCTGTGGGGGTGACGATGTTGATCGCGCCGCCCAGCGCGGTTGCGCCGAAGCGCAGGCCGTTGGCGCCCTTGTAGACTTCGAGGCGCTGGATCGAGAGGGGGTCGACCTCCTGGAACTCGGTCGAGCCCGAGGCGCGGGTGATGGGGATGCCGTCACGCAGCACGGTGAGGCCGCGCCGTTCGAAGCCGGAGTTGAGGCCCGAGCCGCGGATGGAGATGCGGCTTTCGCGTGCCGCCGAGGTGTCGGCGAAGACGCCGGGCGTCCAGAGGAGGGCGTCGCCGAGGCTCTGGGTGAAATCATCGGCGAAGGTGGAGGCGGGCACGAAGCCTATGGCGCCGGGGATGCGTTCGAGCGCCCGACGCGCTTCGGCGTCGGAGGGGGCTGTCAGGCTGCCGGCGCGGCTGGCGGTGACGATGATCTCATCGACGTTTGTTCGGTTGCCGACGCCTTGCGCACGCGCGGGGGTGGTGGCGAAAGCGAGCGCGGCGGCGAGGGCCGCGCGGGAAGATGTGTGCATGGGGTCTGATCCACGAGACAGGAGGTGCCGCCGGCTGGACCGGCGGCGTCAACGCGCCCGCGAACGGGCGGACTTCAGGCGTGGATCGGGGTGGGGGGTGCGCGCGACGGTGGGGAGAGACGCGGCCTGAGTGTCAGCAGGCGGGCGGGCGCTGCGATCCCGGCCCAGGCGAAGCTGACGGCGGACGGCATCGGGATCGTGGTCGCGACCGGGGGTTCGAGTGCTGGGGCGCCGACGCCGGCGAAGGCGCAAGGGGTGCTGGTGGCGTCGTCCGCGGGGGCCTTGGGCATGCCGGGGACGGCCAAGTCGCTGGTGCCGGTGGACGAGCAGATGACGAGTTGCACGCCGCCGCCTGCGACTGCGACCGGCATCCAGCCGCGCGGGGCGCCTGCCA
This sequence comes from Sandaracinobacter sp., assembly GCA_046316515.1. Classification (GTDB taxonomy): domain Bacteria; phylum Pseudomonadota; class Alphaproteobacteria; order Sphingomonadales; family Sphingomonadaceae; genus Sandaracinobacteroides. Next base: position 7,008 of record JBKDAC010000574.1, read on the forward strand.
GCAGTACGAGTGCCATCAGGGCGATGGCGAGTGCCAGATCGTTGAGGACGAGCGGCAGGAAGGGAATATGACGCGGCACGGGCGGGGCCTTAGCGCCGGATGGCGCGGATGGGAAGCCGGTCAGGCCGGTGCGACATTGACGGGTATCGCCGACTGGAGGGATTGGCCGGTGATCGGGTCGTAATCGACCGTCTCGTCAACCAGGCGCGAGGTGGTGGCGCCGATGCGCTCGACTGCCTTGCCGTCCTTGCCGACATCGCCGAAGGCGTGGGACATGGAGACGACGCCGGGGCGGACGGATTCGTCGGCCTTCACGAGGCCGCGCAAGGATCCGCGCTTGCCGGCGATTTCGACCAGCTGTTCGTCGGCGAGGCCGAGTGCGGACATGTCGGCGGGGTTCATCCAGGCGTAGTTGCTGGTGCCCTTCTTCGCGAGCGCGTCATATTGGTGGCCCGACGAGTTGAAGACATGGGGGGACCGCCGGCTGGTGAGGCGGAAGGGGAGCGCGTCGTCGGCCTTCGACAGCGTGGCGTGGAGTTCCTGGGGCAGCATGTCGGGGACGAGATCGAACTTCACGTGGCTTTCGAGGTCTCCGGGTTCCACGACGAGGCTGTGCTCGGGGTAGAAGATGTGGCGGCCGTGGGGCGTGTCCGCCTTAACCTGGCTCGGGGCGACGCGGCAGGTGGCGGACATGAGGTCGAGGAATTCGGCCTTGGTGGGTTTCCGGTCCATGGGCACGTTGCCGCCGACGACGGGCATCGGCACCTCCATGCGGCGGCAGAGCTCCCACAGCATTTCCCATTCGTCCATCGTTTCGCCGGGCGCGGGAACCAGGGCCTGGGCATAGCGGGCATAGGGCTCCTCGAACCACCATTCGCTAAGGTTGGTGATGTCCTCCCGCTCGAGGCACATGGCCGGTGCGAGCACCCAGTGTGAGCGTTTGGCGGTCTGCGACAGGCGGATGTCGATGCTGACGAGCAGGTCGAGGCTGTCGAGGGCCTTTGCCATCTTTTCGGGGTTGGGGAAGGCGACCATGGGGTTGCCGCCGAAGTTGATGAGGGCGCGGATCTGGCCGTCGCCGGGTGTCAGGATTTCATCCGCCAGCACGTTGCAGGGCATTTCGAAGCCGAGCTGTGTGAGGCCGCGGAAGCGGCTGGCGGGGAAGCCTTCGCCCCAGGGGCGAATGGGCGGCGTGACCTCCGCCGTGCGGGGGGCGGCGCCGGGGGTGAAGACGCGCGGCACGGGGGCGACCTCGCCCTCGCGGTTCACGCGGCCGCCGATGATGTTGAGCGCGGAGACGAGCCAGGCGACGAGATTGCCCTGGCCCGCCATTTCGGGCCCCGTTCCGGTGGAGACCGTGCCACGCTGCTGGCCACCCCACAGGCGGGCTGCCTGCACGATATCTTCAGCCTTCACGCCGGCGCGGGCGGCGGCGAGTTCCGGGGTGAAGGGTTCGACCGCGGCGGCAAAGGCCGAGAGGTCGCCCACATGCTGCTGGCAGAAGGCCTTGTCGAACAGGCCCTCCTTCAGGATCACGTTGGCGATCGCCGCCAGCACGGCGGCATCTTCGCCGGGCTTTACCTGGAGGTGCAGGGTTGCCAGTTTCGCGACGTCGGTCTCGCGCGGGTCGATGACGACGAGCTTCAGGCCCTTGGCGAGCTGGTCGCGCAGGCGGCGCGACGGGCTGAACGGGGGCACGCCGCCCGGGGGGGCATAGTGGGAGACGAGGGGGTTGTTGCCGATGAAAATGCAGGCTTGCGCCTCCGAGAAGCCGTGCACGCCGCCGCCCCACTGGCCCATCCGCATGGTGGTGTAGACCTTTGCGGGCTGGTCGAGGGTGACGCTGGTATAGATATTGCGGGTGCCGACGCCGTTGGCGAAGCCGATTGCGGCGCCCAGGCCCGCCGAGTTCTGGAAGGCATAGGTGCCACAGTAGATGGCGACCGAATGGGGGCCGTGTTCGGCGACGATGGCCTTCAGGCGGGCCGCGATGTCGGACAGCGCCTGTTCGCTGGTGGCGGGTTCGAAGCCGTTCGCCGTGCGGCGCTGGTGCATGGTGAGGCGGCTGGGATGGTTATGAGCGACCGCGAGCTGGCGGCCCTTCTGGCAGGTATAGCCGCTGTAGACCGGATCGTCCGGGTCTCCGCGCACGGCGGCGACCTTGCCGCCGGCGACATCGACCAGCATGGCGCAGTTCGCGTGGCAGAAGCGGCAGAAGCTGGGCTTGGTTTCCACCTTCAGGCTGGCGTTCATGTGTCTCTCCCTCTGGGCCGGAAGGTCGCATGGGCTGACCTTCTTATCGACTGTCAGATTGCAAAGGGGGTGGTAAGGGAAGGGCATGACCTCGCTTTATGACAATGTGCCGAGCCGGCGCGCGATCATCGACCGCCGGACCGTCGGGGCGGAGGTGGAGGCCGCGCTGGCGGCGGCGCCCGACGAAGGGCGGCGGCAGGCGGTGGCGCAGGTGCTGAAGCAGGCGCTGGACGGGGGCCGCGCAGAAATCCGGCGACGGATCGTGGCGACACCGGGGCGGGGCATGGAGCTGGCGGCGGCGCAGAGCTTCCTTATGGACCAGATCCTGCGGCTGGCCTTCGATGCGGCGGTGAACACCCTCTATGGGCGGGACAATCCGTCTGCCGCCGAACGGATCTGCCTGGTGGCAGTGGGCGGCTATGGCCGGGCCGAGATGGCGCCCTATTCGGACGTTGACATCATGTTCCTGAGCCCGCTGTCGAAGACGGCCTGGGTGGAACAGGTGGTGGAATCGATCCTGTACATCCTGTGGGACCTGGGCCTGAAGGTGGGCCATTCGACCCGTACGGTGGACGAGATGATCCGGATGGCGAAGGGCGACCTTTCGGTGCGCACCGCGCTGCTGGAATCGCGCTATTTGTGGGGCGACCAGCCCCTGTATGACGAGGCCGAGCGGCGCTTTGCGCGCGACGTGATGGCGGGCGAGGCGCGGACCTTCATCGCCGACAAGCTGGCCGAGCGGGAAGAGCGGCACAAGCGGATGGGGGACAGCCGCTATGTGGTGGAGCCCAACATCAAGGAGGGCAAGGGCGGCCTACGCGATCTGCAGACGCTGTTCTGGATCGGCAAGTTCGCGCACCGGGTGCGCAACGCGCACGAGCTGGTGGAGAAGGGGCTGTTCACGGCCGGGGAGTATCGGCAGTTCCAGCGCGCGCAGAACCATCTGTGGGCGGTGCGGATCAGCCTGCACGATATTTCCGGTCGGGCCGAGGAGCGGCTGACCTTCGACGTGCAGCGCGAGCTGGCGGCACGGATGAACTATGCCAACCGGCCGGGCACGTCGGCGGTGGAGCGGTTCATGCGCCACTATTTCCTGACGGCCCGCCAGGTGGGCAGCCTGACCGCGCTGTTCCTGGCGCACCTGGAGGAAAGCCATGCCCGATCGGCCTGGCTGCCCCGGCTGGCGCGGCATCCGCGCCGGCTGAACGGGTTCCGTGTGGCGCGCGGCAAGTTGGAGGCGCCCGCCGACGACTTTGTTGCCAGGGACCCTGTGCGGCTTATCGAGCTGTTCCAGCTGGCCGGGCGCGACGGGCTGGAGATCCATCCCATGACGCTGCGCCAGGCCGCGCGCGACGAAGGGCTGATCACCGAGAAGGTGCGGCATGACCCGCGCGCCAACGCGCTGTTCCTGGAGCTGCTGACCTCGCGCGCGAGCCCGGAAACGGTGCTGCGCTGGATGAACGAGGCCGGGGTGTTCGGGCGCTTCGTTCCCGACTTTGGGCGCGTTGTCGCCAAGATGCAGTATGACATGTACCACCATTATACGGTGGACGAGCACACCATCCGCGCGATCGGGCTGTTGAGCCGGATCGAGAAGGGGGAGCTGCGCGAGGAGCATCCGCTGTCGTCTGCGGTGATCCGGCAGCTGGTATCGCGCCGGGTGCTGTATGTGGCGGTGCTGCTGCACGATATCGCCAAGGGGCGGGGCGGCGACCACAGCGTGCTGGGCGAAGAGGTGGCGCGCAAGCTGTGCCCGCGGCTGGGGCTGAGCGAGGCAGAGACGGACACGGTCGCCTGGCTGGTGCGGCAGCATCTGCTGATGTCGGCAACCGCGTTCAAGCGCGACCTTTCCGACTTCAAGACCATCCTGGACTTCGTGGAAAGTGTGGCGAGCGCGGAGCGGCTTCGGCTGCTGCTGATCCTGACGGTGGTGGACATTCGCGCCGTGGGGCCGGGTGTGTGGAACGGCTGGAAGGCGCAGCTGCTGACGACCTTGTACAATTCGGCCGAGGAAGTGCTGCGGCTGGGCCACAAGCAGACCGGCCGGCGCGAGCGGATCGAGGCCCGGCAGGACCGGCTGCGGCAGGTGATGGGCTGGAAGGAGGAGGCCTTCGCCCGCTATGCCGCGCGCTTTGCCGACAGCTACTGGCTGGCGGAGCCCAATGACGTGCTGGCGGCCAACATGCGGCTGGTGACAGACGCCGATGCGCAGGGGCAGCCGATCACCATCCGCGCCGTGCCCGACCCGGCCGCGGGCACCACCCTGCTGACCGTCTATGCGGCCGACCATCCGGGCCTGTTCTATCGGATCGCGGGCGGGATCGCGCTGGGCGGGGCCACCATCGTCGACGCGCGCATCCACACCACGCGCGACGGCATGGCGCTGGACAATCTGACCATCCAGGACCCGCTGGGCGGGCCGTTCGACGAGCCGCACCGGCTGGAGCGGCTGGAAAAGCACATTCACGATGCGCTGCAGGGCCGGGTGAAACTGGCCGACCGGCTGACGGCCAAGCCGCTGCCGCGGCGCCGGCAGGAAGCGTTCCGCGTGGTGCCGCAGGCCTTCATCGACAATGCGGCGTCGAACCGATTCACGGTGGTGGAGGTGAATGCGCTGGACCGGCCGGCGCTGCTCTATGCGCTGACCTATGCGCTCTATGGGGCGAAAGTGACGATCCATTCCGCCCATGTCGCGACCTATGGCGAGCGGGCGGTGGACACCTTCTATCTGACCGACCTGACGGGGGAGAAGATCGACAGCCCTGCGCGGATGAAGGCGCTGGAGAAGAGGCTTATGGAAGTGGCGATAGCGCCGGGGACGAAGCCGGCCTTGGTCAGCGCGTAGCGCTGATCCAGGGACTCGGCGAAGCAGCGGCCGGAACGGCGAATCCGCAGCCTTCCCGGAATTGCCGCGCAATCCCGGGAAGGCTGCGGCCGCCTTTCCTTCCGCTTATAAGCGGAAGTTCACCCCGGCCATCACCTGGTGGCGGTCCGGGTTGGCCGAGAAGGCGACGCCGGACAGATTGCCGTTGAAGCTATTGAAGTCAGAGTAACGATATTCGACGCGGGCGGACACATTCTGGGTCAGCATCTGCTCGACGCCGCCGCCGACAGTCCAGCCGTAGCGGTTGCGTGGGGTGGTGTTGGGACCATTCTCGACTTGCTCGCGGCTGTTGTGGCAGCCGCGCTTTGCGTTGTGGAGCGTGTGGGGCGTTGCGAGCGGGGCGGCGCG
>JBKDAC010000575.1:0-437 GCA_046316515.1 Sandaracinobacter sp.
CAATTACACCCCGCGCTGGGCGCTGTTGTCGAACCTGGGCCTGGACATATTGGGCGCGGGCCTGCTGAAGCTGCTGCCCCCGCTGACGGCCGGCAAGCTGCTGGCCGGTCTGGTGCTGCTGGCGCCGGTTGCCGGCACACTCTATCTGGCCCACGCCGTGCAGGGGCGCATCACCCTCTTCACCTTCCTGCTTGCTGCCACACTGGGCTTCAGCAACATCTTCACCTGGGGCTTCGCCAATTTCCTGCTGGGCCTGGGCCTGCTGCTGTTCGGGCTGGGCTGGTGGGTGCGGATGCAGGATCGCCCGCTCCTGCAGCTGGGGGGCGCCATCCTGATCGGCGCGGTGCTGATCGTGGTGCACGCGCTGACCTTCGGCCTGTGGGGCCTGATGCTGGGCTGCATCGAACTGGCGATCGCCTTCGGGGTCGGGCGCCCGA
>JBKDAC010000576.1:0-1563 GCA_046316515.1 Sandaracinobacter sp.
ACCCGCTCAGCCGGGGCCTTCGCTGGCGATTTTTTCAAGGAGGGTTGGGGCTTCATCTTCGTTCCTTCGTCACTACGACGAAGCCCCAACCCTCCTCAAATCACAACCTCAAATCTGTGCCATTGGTGCTGACGGGGGACAGAGCCCAGCATGCTGGCAGGGCTGGTGTGGGATAGCCACGGCCGACGCATGAGCCCCAGCCATGGCGGCAAGCGGACCAAGCGCTACCGCTATTACGTATCCCAAACCGACGATCCCGCAACAGCAGATGTCCCGCCGTTCCGTGTCAGCGCCACCGACCTTGAGAGCAAGCTGATCGACCAGCTGCGCTCTGAAGTGTGCAGGCTCGCGTCCAAGGTCACCCAAGACCAGCAGCTGACAGCTCGACAGCTCGAACAGCTGCAGGTCGCGCGGGAAGCCATGATCGCTGACCTCGCCGCGCCAGCCGCGGTCGAAGCCCGCAAGCAAGTGCGGCAACTGGTCCGGCGCATCGAAGTGGGCCCGAACGTCATTGGGATGGAGTTCCAACTGGCGGATCTGGTGCCAGGGTCCGCCGTCGACAATGTCTGCCGTGCAGAAGTGTCGATCGGCAGCGTACGCATTGGCAAGCAGCTGAAGTTGATTGTGCCTCCATGCGATACGGCAGACCGAAACCGGAGAGACCCGGCGCTCATCAAGCTCCTCGTGCAGGCGCACCGGCTCAAGCAGCAGGCTTCGAACAGCTGCGGTTCAACCTTCAAGCAGATGTCGGAAGAGCTGGGATACAGTCGAGAGTATGCAGCCGACCTGTTGCGGATCAGCTACCTCGCACCCGACATCCAGGCTCGGATCCTCGATGGCTCACAGCCAGAGAAGCTGACTCGAACGGCGCTGATCAAGGCGGCGGCATTGCCGCTCGATTGGGCTCTGCAAAGAGAAGCGCTTGGGTTCGCCTAGGTACGAGAACGGGTCAGCAACCAACCTGGGGGCCGCGAAAGCGGCCCCTTGAGATTGGCATCCGCAGATCGGCGCTGTTGGAGCCTGAAACTGTCTCTGGCCGGGCCGATGCCATCAGACGGCTCTATAAGTGCCTAAATACGCGCAGGAAAATTGAAGGCCTGGCGCAAACCTCGGGGTTCGTCGTGCATAAGAGAATGGCTGGTGCCGCTTAGGTGACTCGAACACCTGACCCCATCATTACGAATGATGTGCTCTACCGGCTGAGCTAAAGCGGCGTACCAGCAGGCGCGCGGCATTAGCAGCATGGGGGGTTCCCTTCAAGGCCTGCCCGCGCCATTGGGCGCTTATGGCGTTCGAACCGAAATATCTGGGGCAATCCTCCGGCCTTCCGGCCTCGCCCGATGCGGCCGTGCTGGATTATCCGCCCAACCCGCACCCGGGCACCACCTACCTCGTCCGCTTCGTCGCGCCCGAATTCACCTCGCTCTGCCCCGTCACCGGCCAGCCGGATTTCGCGCACCTCGTCATCGACTATGTCCCCAACGAAACCATCGTCGAATCCAAGGCGCTGAAACTGTTCCTCGGTGCCTTCCGCAACCACGCCGGCTTTCACGAGGCGTGCAC
>JBKDAC010000577.1:0-4261 GCA_046316515.1 Sandaracinobacter sp.
AGGTGGAGGGGCAGCCATAGGCCATCGCCTCCATGATCAGCGCGGCCTCGAGCCGGCCGAGGCCGATGCCGCCCGCGGCTTCGGACACATAGATGGCGCCGAAACCCAGCTCGGCGGCCTTGCGAATCGTGTCGCGCGGGAAGAAATGCTCTTCGTCCCACTTCGCGGCATGGGGGATGATCTCGGCGGCGGTGAAGCGCTCGGCGGTTTCGCGGATGGCGAGCTGGTCGTCGGTGAGGTCGAACTGGGTCATGACCTGGCCCCTAGCATGGGATTGGCACAGGGGGAGGCCGGAAAAGGTGACAGGGATGTCGTGGCTGTCTGCCGCATGGGATGCTGTGCCATCCTTGACCGGGGCCTCGGTCGGCGCTATGCGGCGCGCTCTTTCCGGTGGCTCATGGCCCCCGGCGACCATGTATTTGCAAGGCTAGACCGATGAAGCGCACCTATCAACCGTCCAAGCTCGTCCGTGCACGCCGCCATGGCTTCCGTGCCCGCATGGCGACGGCTGGTGGCCGTAAGGTGCTGGCCCGCCGTCGTGCGCGCGGTCGCAAGGTCCTGTCGGCCTGAGTCGACCCGCCGGTGGACACCGGCAATCAGTCCGGCCCGGTTGATGCCGGCTGATCCCGTGGCTTCGGCCAAGCCTGACATTTCGATCGACCGCATCCGAAAGCGCCGCGACTTCCTCGCGGCCAACAGCGGCGTTCGCGTGCCAATGCCGGCCTTCGTGCTTCTGGTGAAGCCGGCCGGCCATCCTGCCGCCCGTGCAGGCTTCACCGTTTCGAAGAAGGTCGGCAACGCCGTGGTGCGCAACCGGGCGCGGCGGCGCCTGCGCGAGGCGGCGCGTCTGCTGCTGCCGGACGGCGGCATTCCCGGCGCAGACCATGTGTTCATCGCCCGGCCGCGGGATGCGGAGCCTGGCTGGGAAGAACTGCTTGACCAAATGCGCCAGGCGCTCACCAAGGCGCGGCGCCGGCTGGAGACACAGGCGTGAAGCTGGCCGAACTGCCGGCGCGCGCGGTTGCGGGGCTGTTCCGGCTCTGGCAGGTCACCTTTTCGGTGGTGCTGCCGCCGAGCTGTCGCTTTTCGCCAAGCTGTTCCCATTATGGGATAGAGGCTCTAAGGCGGCACGGGCTGCTGGCCGGACTCTGGCTGTCAGCCGCGCGGATTGCCCGCTGCCACCCCTGGGGCGGCAGCGGCCATGATCCGGTGCCGGACGAATTCCACCTGCTCCGCCGCCAGGGCGCGGGCAAGCCGACAGAAAAGTGAACGCCAGACCGTGACGCAAGAAAACCGCAATCTGATCCTCGCCGTCTTGCTGTCGGCGGTGGTGCTGTTCGGATGGACTTTCGTGGCGGAGCGCTTCTTTCCGACGCCACCGGCCGCGACGGCTCCCGCCACAACGGCCCCCGCCACAACGGGTGCGGCGTCCAACCCCTCGGTCCCCGGCACTGTTCCTGGCGCGGTTCCCGTTGCCGCACCCTCCGCTGTGCAGCCGGCCGAGAAGCTGGCGGCGGTCGGCGCCCGGGTCAGGATCGAGACGCCGCGGCTGGCAGGCTCCATCAACCTGGCCGGCGCGCGCCTCGATGACCTGGTGTTGACGGACCACACCGTGTCCCTGCCGCCGTCGAAGCCGATCCGTCTGTTTGCGCCATCGGGCGCGAAGGATGCCTATTTTGCCGGCTTTGGCTGGGTTGGGGCCAGTGCCCCGCCGGCCGATGCCCTGTGGATGGCGTCGGCGCCCGTGCTGTCGCCGGGCAAGCCCGTCACGCTCAGCTGGCAAAGCCCTGCCGGCCTGCTGTTCCAGCAGACGCTGGCAGTCGACGAGAATTTTCTGTTCACCGTGACGCAGCGCGTCACGAACGGCAGCGGTGTGCCGGTTTCGCTGCGCACGTTCGGCTATGTGAACCGCACGGGCCGCGGGGCCGAAAAGGACGCCTTCAACCTGCACGTCGGGCCTATTGCGGTGCTGGACGGCACCCTAAAGGAAGGCGAGATCAGCTATGACACGCTGCGCGACGATGGTCCGCAGACCTTCACTTCGAAGGGCGGCTGGCTGGGCATCACCGAAAAACACTGGCTGGCGGCGCTGATTCCCGACCAGAAGTCGACCATCGAAGCGCGCTTCACGGCGGCCGACGACAACCGATACCAGACTGACTGGCTGAAGCCCGAGCAGGCCGTGGCGCCCGGCCAGGCCCTGGTGACGACCAGCCACCTGTTCGCCGGCGCCAAGGAAGTGCGTCTGCTGAACCAGGTGCGCGACGATCTGGGTGCGCCGCTGTTTGACCGGGCGCTGGCCTGGGGCTGGTTCTGGTTCATCGCCCAGCCGATCTTCGCGCTGCTGCAGTGGCTGTATGGCCTGTTCGGCAACTATGCGCTGGCAATTGTTGGGCTGACGCTGATCGTGCGGGCGCTGCTGTTCCCCATCGCCAACAAGCAATATTCCAGCATGGCAAAGATGCGCGTTTTTGCGCCGAAGATGAAAGAGATCCAGGAGAAGTACAAGGACGACAAGCAGAAGCAGCAGTTCGAGATGATGGAACTGTACAAGCGGGAAAAGATCAATCCTCTTGCCGGCTGCCTGCCGATCCTTCTGCAGATTCCGATCTTCTATGCCCTGTACAAGGTGCTGCTGATTTCGGTGGAGCTCCGGCACCAGCCGGCATTCGGCTGGATAAAGGACCTGTCTGCGCCCGACCCCCTGACGCCGATCAACCTGTTCGGCCTGTTGCCGTTCGATCCGCCGGCGATCATTCACCTCGGAATCCTGCCGATTATCCTGGGCGTCACCATGTATGTCCAATTCAAGCTGAACCCGCAGCCCATGGACGAGATCCAGCAGAAGGTGTTCGCCTGGATGCCCTGGATCTTCATGTTCATGATGGCGCCGTTCGCGGCAGGTCTTCAGATCTACTGGATCGTGAACAACCTGGTTTCCATCCTGCAGCAGTGGGTGTTGCTGAAGAAGTACCCAGCGCCCGCCCCGGCGCCTGCCAAGTGACGGATGGCGCCACGGAGGCTGCGCGCGCGGAGGCGCTGGAACAGGGCCGCCTGCTGTTTGCAGGGCCGGTCGGCTTTCAGCTCTCGGCGCCGCGGCTGGATATCCTGCCCCCGGCAGACCTGCCCGAAGTCGCCTTTGCCGGGCGCTCGAACGTCGGGAAATCGTCGCTGCTGAACGCGCTGACGGGGCGGCAGGGGCTGGCGCGGACATCGAACACGCCCGGGCGCACGCAGGAGCTGAACCTGTTCCTAGTGGGGGAGCCGTCGGTGATGCGGCTGGTGGACATGCCGGGCTATGGCTATGCCGAGGCACCCAAGGACCTGATCCGCGATTGGGGCCGGCTGGTGAAGGATTATCTGCGCGGCCGGCCGACCCTGAAGCGGGTGCTGGTTCTGGTGGACAGCCGGCATGGGCTGAAGCCGGTGGACCGCGAGATCATGGACATGCTGGACAAGGCGGCGGTGAGCTATCAGATCGTGCTGACAAAGGCCGACAAGGTGAAGCCGACGGCGCTGGCCGCGGTTGCGGCTGCGGTTTCGGAAGAGGGGCGCAAGCACCCGGCAGCGCACCCCGAGCTGATCCCGACCAGCAGCGAGACGAAGGCGGGAATCGCCGAGCTGCGCGGTGCGGTGGCAGCGGCCGCTTTTGCCTGAGGGCAGACGCGTTGCGACAAATTTGTTCAGCAGGATCTGGCATGGGCTGCTAAGAGACGGGCCCGAGGGGAGACGGATTTGAAGGCTCTGGGTTCATTGACTGTCGGCGGGCAGACGTTCCTGCCGCTTGTGGAAGGCGGCAAGGGCGTTTCGGCAACCAACCATGCCTCGGCAGGGGCGTGGGCGAAGGCAGGCGGGATCGGCACGGTGTCGGCCGTGAATGCCGACAGCTATGACGAGAATGGCGACGTGATTCCGCAGGTCTATACCGCGCGGACGCGCGAGGGCCGCCACGAGGAGCTGGTGGACTATGCGATCCGCGGCGCGGTCGAGCAGGTGCGCCGCGCGCATGACATCGCGTCGGACGAGCTGAAGGCCGGGCGCGGGGCGCTGAACATCAACGTGCTATGGGAAATGGGCGGCGCCCAGCGTGTGCTGGAGGGTGTGCTGGGTCAGACGAAAGGTCTGCTGCACGGCGTCACCTGCGGGGCGGGCATGCCCTATAAGCTGTCGGAGATCGCGGCGCGCCACGGGGTCTATTATTATCCGATCATCTCGTCGGGCCGGGCCTTCCGGGCGCTGTGGAAGCGGGCCTATTCCAAGG